>PAFJ01000052.1 GCA_002704325.1 Gammaproteobacteria bacterium
GAGTTTGCGGTCTGGTGGATTTGTCATTATTTCGAGCGGTGAATTTCTGCGTGGATTGGATACTAGACAGTGGTGGCGTGATGGCGAGCCCAACAACATACCCAGCCTTAAGATGCTGATCGTTAACGCCGATCTGGATGGTTGCCGCGTTGACGTTCGTTTTAACCAACGTATTGAGGAAGTAGCGGCTGGATTAAAGCCAAGGCCTGACGAACAGGTAGTAGATGCACAGGGTGGGGCGTTATTACCCGGTTTACATGATCACCATATGCACTTCCTCGCCACCGCCGCTTGGGCGAATTCTGTAGATTGCGGAGGATTGCTTATTTCCGACGCACGATCGTTGCGACAATTGCTGCAGCAGCAGTCGGGAGAGGGTTGGTTGCGCGGGGTTAATTATCATGAATCCGTCGCAGGCGACCTGCTGCGTTGGCAGATAGATGAGTTGATCGACCAGCGGCCGGTGCGGATTCAGCATCGTAGTGGCAAGGTGTGGATGCTGAATTCTGCAGCCGTCGAACGTATCAACCTGCAAGCGTTCGCCAATCAGCAAGGTGTCGAAGTAGATGCTCAAGGTGTAGTCACCGGTCGTTTGTTTCGACTTGATGATTGGCTGCGCGAACAGCTTGCCAGTGATCTTGTTACTGATGTTAAAGCGCTGTCCGATGAGCTATCCAGTTATGGGATTACCGGTTTTACTGATACCTCAGCAACCAATACCGACACTACTGCGGCTCTCTTTGCTGATTGGCGTAGCCAGGGAATTCTGCGGCAGCGAGCATTGCTAATGGGAGGTGACCAATTACGCGATGGCCCGTTGAAAATCATCCTTGATGAAGATGCGTTGCCGCCATTACCGGATTTGATTGCGCGTTTAGGGCGGGCTAGAGCGGCGGGACGTTCGTTTGCTTTTCACTGTGTTTCGCATGTTGAGCTTTTGTATGCGCTGAGCGCATTGGATGCAGTTAAGACAGATCACCGTGATCGGATTGAGCACGCGGCGGTTGTATTTGACGAGGCCCTTCCAATGTTGCGCGAAAGTGGCGTTTCGGTGGTTACCCAACCCGGATTTTTATGGCAGCGGGGCGCGCGTTACCTTCAAGAT
The DNA here is from genome assembly GCA_002704325.1 of Gammaproteobacteria bacterium. GTDB lineage: Bacteria > Pseudomonadota > Gammaproteobacteria > Pseudomonadales > Azotimanducaceae > UBA4421. The sequence goes on from PAFJ01000052.1 coordinate 1,106, forward strand.
ATCAACGACCGTGAAGTTAACTATCTTTATCGGCACGCTGGGATCGCGGCGGCCGGTATAAATGTTGTGGTGAGCAGCGATGCCCCCTACGGGCCACTGAATCCATGGCAGGTCCTGCATACGGCGACTGATCGGACTACGCGGGAGGGTGTGATTATTGGTGCCGGTGAGTGTGTAGACGTTGANACGGCGCTCACGGGCTACTTGCGTCACCCTCANTGCCTTACGCAGCCGCCNCGCAGGATCACGGTTGGTGTTGCNGCGGATATCTGTGTACTCAAAAANCCGTGGCGCGAGGCCGNGAAAAACGTGCTCGACGTGGCTGTGCTTGCGACGGTCTGNGACGGTGAACTGATCTATCAAGCGGCCGACCCANGACCAACGGTNGGNATTTAACCCTGANCTGTCACGNAGAGTCGCGACGGGGCGCAACATTCTCGGCGGTGCGCCTTAGGGCCGCGACCGCCATGTAACTGTCCAAATACCGCACGAGTGNGGCTTGAACGGCAGCTCGATGGGTTCTAATCGGGCAAGCCCAATACGCGTTTGGCNATTATGTTCTGCTGCACTTCGTTCGTGCCGCCGTAAATCGTCACTGCGCGGTCGCGCAACCAACTGCGNGTGGATTCNAATTCGTCCGCGCTGAATTCGTTGCTTTCCCAAACCAGCCCCGCAGTNCCACGCAATCGCGACTTNAGTTCCGAGCCGGATCGAGATAAGGAAGATCCGACCAGTTTGAAGATGGATGTGGCCGCGCCCGGTGCGCCGGTGGANTTACTCTCTTCGACTACGCGGCGGGTGGTCAGAGCNAGAGCTCGTTCCGCCATAACCTGATCTAAGACNCCTTCNCGGCNGGCATCGTCGGCAATACGTCCGTGAGCATCCGCCCCNATATATTTCTTTGCAANTTCAGCGTANGGNTTCGCCTTTGGTTTGNCCGCTGCTTTTTTCTTNTCGCCATCCTTTGGCTTGCTGCGNGNTGTCGCGTTGCGCTCATATTGTAAGAGCCGCTTGCCCACGCTCCAGCCTTTATTCAACTCGCCGATCAGGTCCTCGCGTTTGGCGACCGCGTTATCAAAAAAAGTCTCGCAGAATGGTGACGAGCCCGATATCAGTTTAATAGGCTTAACGGTTACGCCAGGCTGGTCCATAGACAACAGGACNAAGCTGATGCCTTCGTGCTTTGGCGCGTTAGGATCGGTTCTCACAAGGGCGAACATCCAGTTGGCNTATTGTGCCCCACTGGTCCAGATTTTCTGGCCGTTAATAATAAATTCGTCGCCGTCTAGCACGGCCTTGGTTTGCAACCCGGCGAGGTCTGATCCAGCGCCGGGTTCGGAGTAACCTTGGCACCACTGAGCTTCGCCAGTGACAATGCGCGGGATGTGGCGCTGGCGCTGTTCTTCGGTTCCCATCTCTAAAATAGTCGGCCCAATCATGGCCAAGCCCATGCCAGTGGCTGGTGGAATGGCTTTAATACGTGCCATTTCCTCTGCCAGAACTTGATGTTGCTCGCGGCTCAATCCACCNCCGCCGTACTGGGTAGGCCACGCAGGTGCNGTCCANCCTCTAACAGCAGCCCGATCTCGCCATTCCAGCGCCTCGTCGGTCTGATAAAGCTCGTAAGCATCCTCGAAGTGAACAGCGCCTATGCGCATGCTCTTTGGGCAGTTGCTNTCGAGCCAGTCGCGGGATTCTTCTCTAAATGCCTGCAAGTTCATTTATCGACCTCTTGTTATCAAAAGTGTATTTATGCGCCGGTNCGAATTATGCGNCATCNCAAGTACCGTGCTTAATAATTTGCCTATCAGTGGCGGGTTTTATTGAATCGTCTAAAAGCTGTCTAGTTTANGCGCACACGTTCGCTCTGACCATAAAAGCTTTTACCGCATTGCGCAGCCGGTTCGATTTGTGTTCGATGTGCAGTGTTTCTGGCAAATAAGTCGGTGGATCAGACACGAGATTGCGAATACGTAAGCTGCAATCTAAATTGCGACAGATATGGTTGCCGATAAAACGCCGTCCATCACTACCATTGACCGTGGTGCTGAACAGCGCAGTGCCGCGACTGCGATAAACGTGATGACACCATGANCACATATGGGTCCTTGGGCGCGAGGTCGTATTTATGCTGCGACGCAGACGCATACCTTTGAGGCCTGCGCTGTCTGCAAAGACGACATAACCAACGTGACCTGATGTGTGTAGCCAGCCAAAGTAATCCAATACGCCCCAATCGACGTGGGTAAGGTCCGGCAGCGCCAAAGCTGTTGCCGAACATTCTGGGAACAATTGTCGGATTTGTGATTCGCTCAGAGATTGCAAATACGTAAAGCGCCTTATTGGTTCAGCATCAGTATAGCGATGCGGTTTAGGTTTTGCTGGTTCGGGTTGGGAAAGAATAATTATATAACCGTTTGTTTTTCCGATATGTCAGGCGCGCTTGCTATCTTGCTGTATGCTTCCTAGCCAACACCACGCTTAGATAATGGGAGAGCAAATGAGCGATTTACCAAGCACTGGTCGTCAACTGCGTACCGAGGTTACTTCGGCGGGCGAGCTTAAGCTGAATCTTGTTGACGTTCCAACCGCGGCTCCGAAGCCCGAGCAAGTTGTTGTTCGGGTTGAGGCGTCACCAATAAATCCCTCAGATCTGGGATTACTGTTGGGTATGGCCGACGTAACCACTGCGACNCAGGTTGGCAGTGATGAAAATCCAGCGATCACAGCAGAAGTACCGAGCGGAATCCTGCCGCATCTGAAGGCGCGCTGGGATGAGTCCATGCCGGTTGGAAANGAGGGGGGTGGCGTGGTTGTTGCTGCGGGAGACAGTCCGGCAGCTCAGGCCTTGCTTGGCAAAACAGTAGGGGTGCTCGGTGGCGCAATGTACGGGGAGTACCGGACTTTACATGTCAGTCAGTGTCTCGCGATGCATGAGGGCGTAACTCCGCGCGAGAGTGCGTCATGCTTTGTCAATCCGCTGACCGCATTGGGCATGGTTGAGACTATGCAGCATGAGGGNTTCAATGCGCTGATCCATACCGCTGCGGCGTCGAATCTCGGNCAGATGCTNCAGAAGATCTGTCTCAACGATGGCGTNGCACTAGTGAACATTGTGCGTAAGCCNGAGCAGGCCGAACTGCTGCGCAGTATCGGCGCCAGTCACGTTTGCGATTCTAGTCAGGAGTCTTTCGTCGCAGANCTNACCGCGGCAATCGCAGAGACGGGTGCGTATATGGCGTTCGATGCAACCGGTGGTGGTGANCTTGCCAATCAAATTTTGATCGCGATGGAAGCGGCAGCAAATCAGACGGCTACAGAATACAGTCGCTATGGGTCGACTCAGGACAAGCAAGTGTACATCTATGGCGGGCTAGAACGGCGCCCAACGACGCTTACGCGCAGCTACGGCATGCAGTGGAGTCTAGGTGGTTGGTTGTTGACACCGTTTTTGCAGAAAATCGGCCCCGAGCGGGCGGAGGCACTGCGGCAACGAGTGGCCGATGAAATCAAAACCACATTTGCCAGTAGCTACACCGAAGAAATNTCTCTCGCTCAGGCGCTGCAGGTAGAGGTTTTACAGACCTATGCATTGCAGGCAACAGGCAAGAAATTTCTAATTAACCCGACGTTATAGGCGTATGCGCTAAACTGATTGCGACGGTTAAGGGCGTTGCNGTATGCGCGCGGCACTAGGCAATGCCCTGATTTGTTACTCGCATGATCTTGCACAAGCAAAAAGCCCCGCAAATTGTGCTGCGCTCAGTTTGCCTGGGCTAGCGATTCCAATTCGATATTCGAGCACGCCTCAAAAGCGATACTGTAGCTGTGGCAACGCGCCTCGTGATCGAAAATCTGTGAAGTGATAATCAACTCGTCGACTTGGGTTTGTGCGACAAACTCGGCAACTTGATCGCGAATCTGCTCGACATTACCGACTGCCGCTGCGGCATCGGATTGAGCAAGAATGCTCTGCTCAGCAGTTGTCAAAGTGGTCTCAAAGTTATCGATCGGTGGCGGTAATGGTCCCGGACGGCCTTGACGNAGGTTTAATAGCGCGCGCAAGCCTGAGGTGCGCAACCGCTGCGCTTCGGCCTCGGTATCAGCGGCGCATATGTTGTAACCCAACATCACATAGGGTTTATGTAGTTGCTCTGACGGTGTGAATTCCTCTCGGTACAAAGCAATCGCACGCATCATTGCGGCGGGTGCAAAGTGCGACGCAAAGGCAAATGGTAAGCCGAGTATGGCGGCTAGCTGAGCGCCGAATAAACTGGACCCTAGAATGTACAGTGGCACATTGGAGCCTTGCCCTGGAATGGCCAAAACCTTTTGGTTCTCCTGAGCGTCCGCCAGATATCCCTTGAGTTCGAGCACGTCCTGCGGAAATTTATTCGGGTCGCTGTGCAGAGTTCTACGCAGGGCGTGGGCTGTCATGCCATCGGTCCCTGGGGCGCGGCCTAAACCTAGATCAATGCGGTTCGGGTACAGGGCGGCCAGCGTGCCGAATTGCTCGGCTACCATCAGTGGTGCGTGATTCGGCAGCATGATGCCTCCAGAGCCCACGCGTAAAGTGCTGGTGCCGCCGGCAATGTGCCCAATAACCACGGCTGTGGCTGCACTGGCAATGCCGGGCATATTATGGTGTTCGGCAACCCAGTAACGGTAATAACCTAGCCCTTCGGTATGCTGGGCTAAACTCAGACTATTGCTTAATGCTTGGCTCGGATCTGCTCCGGCGGTAATTGGCGAAAGATCTAAAACAGATAGAACTGGCATATACCCCTCCCTACGCTTGGGCAGATAGTGTAGTCGGAAATGTGGTAAAACTCGCGGTTAAATCCAGCAAGATATTGGCATGGATCAATGTTTGCGGCGCCTTGGCGCAGTTTGGCAGGGTCTGGGTCGGCCCGAATATCGATTTCACAGGGGGTGGTATGGCTGATTTTTCTAGAGTTACGTATTCGGTGAGCGACGGCGTAGCGCGCATTACCTTAGATCGAGCGGATCTCCGTAATGCGCAAGATAAAGCCATGCTGTATGAGCTCAATGATGCGTTCGATCTTGCAGCACAGGATGATGACGTCAAAGTAGTGGTGTTAGCGGCCAACGGACCACATTTTTCCTCTGGCCATGATCTCGCGGACCGTAGCGAACTGAGTGACTATACCCCTGTCAGCAACTGGGGGGGATATACGAAACCCGGTGCAGAGGGTCGTCAGGCACTAGAAGAGGAAATCTACTTGGGGCTATGCTGGCGCTGGCGGAATTTACCAAAGCCAACAATAGCGCAAGTGCAGGGTAAGGTCATCGCAGGCGGTCTGATGCTGGTATGGGTTTGCGATTTGATTGTGGCTACGACTGAAACGACGTTCTCTGACCCAGTGGTTGCCTTTGGTGTAAACGGCGTTGAGTATTTTGCACACCCTTGGGAATTTGGCCCTCGCAAAGCCAAAGAGTTATTGTTTACCGGTGGACGCATGAGCGCCGAGGAAGCGCATTCTTGCGGCATGGTGAATCATGTTGTGCCGACCGGCGAATTATCTGAGTTCACCGATCAATTGGCCGCCCGCATTGCGCAACGCCCGAGCATGGGCCTGCGGTTGGCAAAGCAGAGTGTTAACCAGGCCCAAGATGCTCAGGGCTTTTATTCGGCCCTGCAGGCAGCAATGTCACTGCAGCAGTTAGGTCATGCCAATAACGAAATTGTCCATGGTCGTGCGGTAGATCCTGCAGGCGCAGAAGTTATCAAGCGCGAGGCAAAATTACCTTAAGGTTCAGCCGCCAACGGCAGCTAAACCATACAGCGCTAGCGTCCGGTAAAATTTGGTTTACGCTTCTCCAGAAATGCGTTGAGGCCTTCTTCGAAATCCTCGCTTTGAAACATCCCAGCGAGGTGGACCATTAAATGATCCACCGCGGTATCGTAGGATTCCTCTAGGCCCATGCGCATCATACGCTTGGTGGTCTGCACGGCCATCGGTGCGTTCTCGGCTATTTCCTGCGCCCAAGTCATGGCTGTGGGTAATAGCTCGTCAACTGGCACGACCGTATTTACCAAGCCGAGTTCCAGGCTTTCGGCGGCATCGACCGTGCGCGCTCGGTAGTAGAGTTCAGCGGCTTTGGCCCAGCCAACGAGTCGTGGCAGTAACCATGTGCCGCCACTTTCGGGTACCACATTACGTTTTGCTGTGACCGCAGCAAGTTTTGCATTTTCAGACATGATGCGAATGTCACACAGCAAGGTCATGTCCATACCGTAACCCGCGGCGGCACCATTGATGGCACATATAATTGGGGTATCGCAGTGCCACATCACGTTAATCGGCGCGTCTCTTAGGTCAAATAAACGTCGAGTCGGTCGGTTGTCACCGGTTTTTTTGGTGGTGTCTTCACCGCCGTCCTCGCGCCGCGCATTGGTGTCGATCAAATCCAAGCCGGAACAAAAGCCTTTGCCGTTACCAGTCAGGACAATGCAGCGTATGTCCGGATCTTTGTCCGCTTCCACTACCTTGGAGGAGAGTTCGTTCAGCATCTCGCGACTGATGGCGTTCAAGCGATCGGGCCGATTTAGGGTGATGAGTAAAACGTGATCGTGTTGGTCAACCAGTAGTTGATCAGTGGTGGATGCTGAAATCGCCATAGTTGTCGCCTCAAAGATAGTGATAAAGATGTTAGGCACCTTTTCATCGAAAGAGAAGTACCGCAGAATGGCGCGTTTTATTTTGCCCAGAGGTACCGTGAATTACCCCTCGATGTCTGTATTTTTTCGTGAGCGCGTGGAAAAAATGCACGCCTGTAAATTGATTTCGTCGGTCGTATTGGCCAGCCTGCTTTTCGGGTCTCCAGTTATTGCTGATCCCGGCGTTGTGGTGGGTAGCTACAGTAGCCAAACCAATGCCGAAGCCGCCGCTTTGGCTGCACGCGACAAGCTTCTAAACCAAGGCTTAGAAGTGCGTGTNCAGGTTGTCCCNGCCGCAAACAGTANTTTGGATCGTTTGAGTAAGGTACCTGCCAGAGTTGTCGTGCTGCCTCGATCAGGTACAGGAGTGCGGACCTTATTGCGCAGGATTCGCGCGCTGGGCTTCGCAGATGCGTGGTACCTTGCAGAAACTGGCATGTCTGTGGCGCCCGTGCAGCAACTTCGCAGTGCTGTTACATCAGCGCAGCCGACCCCCACTGTGGCGCCAGTCCTTCAAACCAAGCAACCCGCGGAAGCTCAGCCGACTCTGGCCGCAATGCCTCGCACCAGTGCAGGGCGACAATCGGTTATTGGCCAAGAAGCAGGCGTTGATCTGCATCGCTTGAGCATTCAGACCCTTGCAGAAGCCGATGTGGATGTGGTGATTGACGGTAAGGTGGACGAGGCTCTTTGGCAGCAATTCCCTTATTACGACAACATGTTGGTTGCTATTCCCGCGCTGGTTACGCCCGCAGAATACGCTACGCAAATGCGTATATTCGCAACGGAAAAAGGTTTGTACGTGAGCTCTGTTATGGAACAGCCGCCAGAGTCGTTGGTGAAGCGCTACTCGCGTCGGGATGATTTTTTTGATCGCGACACGTTTGGCGTCACGATCGATGCGTCTGGTGAGGCCTTGGTAGCCTATTGGTTCTTTGTCGCGCTTGGCGATAGTTTGTCCGATGGTAAGGTATTGCCAGAACGTCGCTTTGCGCGCGATTGGGATGGTCCTTGGTTAGGCAAATCCGCGACGACTGACAGCGGCTGGAGCGTAGAGTTTTTCCTACCGTGGTCGATGATGAATATGCCTGAGATCGAAGGACCCAGAACCATCGGTTTCGCGGCGAAACGTAATATTTCTGCTACGAATCAATCCTATGGCTGGCCTGGCTATCCTCAGTCTTCGTCGCGATTTGTGTCGGCTTTGAACGAGTTGGAGGTGGTCGGTGTTCAGCCGCGTGCCCAAGTTTCCGTTATACCCTTTGCGTCCGCGACGGCAGATGAGGTGTCGGGAGAGGTGACTCCCAAAGTTGGTGTCGACTTTGCCTGGAAGCCGTCGCCTAAATTGGAGCTTTCAGGAACGGCAAACCCCGACTTTGGTGCAGTCGAAGCCGACGACGTTGTGCTTAACCTGACGGCAAGCGAAACCTTCTTTCCAGAAAAGCGCTTGTTCTTTTTGGAGGGAAACGAGGTTTTCACAGTCATGCCTCGAGACGACTTTATGAGCATTTACAGGGATGCCGTAAACGAAGACTACGCAACGACCTCGCGTCAGGTTTACTTGCGCGACTACGTGCCTATGCCGGTATCCCTACTGAATACCCGTCGTATTGGTGGTACTGCTAATCAGGTCGACGTCGCCGCGGACGTTACCCCAGATCGAGGTCAANGAGACGTTCCTACTGATCTTATAGGGGCAGCGAAAGTCACTGGATCGGCTGGTGATTTCCGCTATGGAATGTTGGCGGCGGTAGAAAATGATGTGAATTGGATCGGCTCAGATTCGNTGGGAGCGGCCGTAGACATCGAGAGTCCGGGTCGTGATTTCGCAGTCGCCCGACTCACTTACGAGAANATTGGGCGCACAAGACGTTCGCTCGGGTATATGGGCACGTTTGTCGGCGGCCCAATTTATGACGCTGCCGTTCACAGTATTGACGCGCACTACGGCGCTGGATCGGGAAAGCTTAAGGCCGATGTGCAGCTAATTAGCAGTGATCGCGCCGATATCCAAGGCTATGGAGGGATGTTTGACGTCACCTACGCTCAAGCCAACGGGTTGCGNCATAANTTNGANNTCGATTATATGGACGAGAACGTTAATTTTAACGATCTAGGATTTTTGCTGCGCAACAACTACGGCCGTCTTCGTTACGCAGTAATGTTTAGTAAGAATCGTCTAACTTCGAACCTGTCGAATTTTCGAACTACGCTCAGTGCTATCCAGCAGTACAATATCGATCATGGGCAAATTACCGACAGCTCTTTGTTGTGGCGTTCCTCGGTCGTTTTGCCTGGTCGCAATACGCTGCGGATGGGAGTTGGATATTTCCCTCAGCGTTACGAAGATATAGAAAGCCGCGGCAACGGAGCCTACCGGGTTGACGCCGGTGGTTGGTGGGAGGCTGTGCTGTCAACGGATGCGGCAAAAATGTTCAGTTATTCTGCAGGACTTTCTTCGGTTCGGGAGCCCTTGGGCGGCTGGAGCCATACCTACAAAGCAGGCGTTACTATTCGNCCGTTGGATGCGGTAAGTATGGAGCTTGATNTGCAGTATCGTGANCGCAATGGNTGGATGGTGCATCAAGGCGNGCGTCAGTTTGGCAGATTTTATGCGAGCGAATGGCAGCCGAGCTTCGACGTCAATTGGTTTATCGCGCCGGGTCACCAAGTTCGCTGGAATCTTCAATGGGCTGGTGTGCGGGCGGTGGAGGACGGCTTCTACGAAATTCCTGCGGGTGGCGGGGAATTGGTAGACGCGGCGCGGGCTCAGACCAGTTACAACTTTGATGTAGGACTTTTGACCACTCAGCTACGTTATCGATGGGAAATAGCTCCACTTACGGATTTTTACCTCGTTTATAACCGGGGTAATTCGCTGCGCAACTCGATTGGGTTCGATGCCACTGAGACTGAGTTGGGACAGCTGTTTTCTGACAGCTATGACGATCCAATAATCGACACTTTTGTGGCCAAGTTGCGGTATCGGTTTGGGAATTGATGCGGATTGATATTTTTAATGTGATAGAGGGGACAAGATGAAAAAGTTTGCAATAAAAGGCCTGGTAGTTGGCCTTNTCTTTGGGTTTTCAATAACAACTGCAGCCAAGGAAATCGGCTCGTCAAAACCAGAGCGCCAGGGCTATTCCTCTGAGCGACTTGAAAAAATTACCGAATTTATGAATTCAAAAGTCGCAGACGGCACCATGGTGGGCGGCATGGGCGTAATAGCTCGTAATGGTAAAGTGATTTATCAACAAACCTACGGGCAGGCGGATCGAGAGGCCGGCCGACCAATGGAGGATGACGCGATTTATCGAATCTACTCCATGTCTAAGCCGATCACGGCTGTTGCTTTGATGATGCTATACGAAGACGGCAAGTTCCGCCTCAATGACCCTATCGCGTTGTACATGCCTGAATTTGCCAATTTGAAAGTGGCCACCTCCACTGCGGGTACGAACATCGTCTCGGACGGCACCACCAGCCGAACGGTAGGTACTGGTGACGATAGTTTGGTCGGAGAGTGGCGTAAGCCCTCCCGTGAACCGACGATTCGTGATTTGCTCCGCCACACAGCAGGTATGACTTATGGCGTATTTGGTAATACGGAAGTGGATCAGTTGTACCGCAAAGCAGGGCTTTTAGGCGATATGACTCTAGCTGAGTTTACTCAAGCACTTGGCCAGTTACCTCTGCAGTACGACCCAGGTTCGCAATGGCACTACAGCGTTTCGGTAGACGTTCAAGGTCGATTGGTTGAAGTGNTGTCAGGTATGAGCTTTGGTGAATTTCTCAAGCAACGAATTTTCGAACCACTAGAGATGCGCGATACAGACTTTCAGGTGAATGAAGGTAATAAAGATCGTTTAGCGCAGATGTATAAGCCCGAGGGTGTTGATGCGAACAATTTCTTTTCGCAAGCGACCGGTACCGGTTTNGAAGTGGCGGATGCCTTTGCGAGTGCTCGCTATATTTACGGTGGCAAGTTTGAAAGTGGCGGCGGCGGNTTAATATCGACGGCGCGGGATTACTTGCGCTTCAGTCAGATGCTTTTGAATGGCGGCGAACTCGACGGTGCACGCATTCTGTCACCAAAAACTATTCAGTTGATGACTACTAATCACCTTGGCGAGTTGCCCATGGGCTTTGGCCGTAGCGGTGCAGGATTTGGCCTTGGCTTTGGTGTGGTGCTAAACCCTGGAGAAGTCGGAGAAGTCAGTTCGGCAGGCGAGTATAACTGGGGTGGGGCGGCCGGCACGCGCTTTTGGATCGACCCCCAAGAGCAATTGATTGGCCTGTTTATGGTGCAAAGTATCCCGCATCGAACGCGCTTGGCGGATGACTTCAAAGTGCTGACTTACGGCGCAATGATTGAACGTCAATAGTAATAACAGCGCGCAGACCCATCTTTATATGCGCAGGGTTTTGCTATGGATCGTCGGGTTCTTAGGTGCCGTCGTGGTGCTGGCGATGTTGGCCCTGCAGATGCTTGGGATGTCGCCTACGAGCCTATCTGCCAACATCGCTGTGGGCACGGGTATGGGCGCCAAGATGGCCTGCTCTGGGCGCTTTATAAGTGGTTTTGATGAAGCGCAGATACGCGACGATTTAGCCTCCTATAGTCCGGCCTATGAGTGGATTGCAATTACCCTTGATGATAAAGGACGCCGAGCGACGGCAGATCTGTTGGGATTCTCCCGAACCTCGGCAACTTTTCGGCAGGGGCTTGGCTGCACGCTAGATGCGGACGCGAATTCGCCGGAGTATATAGGCTTGCTGGATCGCCTCGATCCGCCGATTGCGCCCCGAGTCGCTGAACAAAGTTTTTGGCCTGTAGGAACGCAGGTTGCTGAACCTGATGCGGATTTGGTGGCAGCGCTGGCCCAATCCATGGCCCAAGATCTGCAACAAGATTTACAGACTCGCGCCTTAGTCTTGGTTCAAGCAGGCCGAATCGTAGCGGAAGCTTATGCGCCCGGTATCGCGCCTGATACCCCTCTCATGGGCTGGTCGCAGGGTAAAAGTCTAACTGCTCTGATGCTGGGTTGGCTGGAGATGCGCGGTCAGTTGTCGGTTACTGAGGAAAATCTTTTTCCAGTTTGGGCGAATGATTTAAGAGCAAAGATCAGCATCGAGAATCTGCTGCAAATGAGCAGTGGTCTCGATTTTGCTGAGGTCTATGCTCCCGGCTCGGATGCCACTCGGATGCTGTTTATGGACCCGGTGGCGTCTGCCCTGCCAATGCAAAGCGCACTAAAACACCCGCAGGGTAGCCATTTTTATTACTCTTCTGGTACCACCAACCTCCTGACATTGCTTTTCAGTGAGCGAGTCGGTGGTCCGCAAAATGCGCTAAACCACCTCTATCGAGACATTCTATGGCCATTGGGTATGCGTCATACGACACTAGAGCCTGACGCCAGTGGTGTATTTGTGGGCAGCTCTAATATTTATGCGTCAGCTCGAGATTGGGCACGCTTGGGGCAGTTGTTCTTGCAACAGGGCGAACTTAACGGTGTGCGCATTGCCAGCAGGAATTACATGCAGGCTTTAGCGCAACCCAATGCCAGCAGTAACGGCGCTGCCTATGGTTACCAGGTGTGGCTGAATCGGGGTGGTAAAGTATTGCGCTGGCCTGATTTGCCCGCCGATGCCTATGCCTTCATGGGCAATCGCGGNCAAGTTGTGATGATTATTCCATCTCTGGACACTGTAATGGTTCGGTTGGGCTGGAGCGTCAAAGACTACCCCCGAAATGAACGCTTCGCGGAGTGGCTGCGCACATCCGACGCGGACTAACTCTCGAAGCGGGTTAAACACTGTGTCGATAGTTTTTGCGGATAAAGTCTGCGCCTTTCTCAGCGATCATTACCGTGGGTGCGTTGGTGTTGCCGGAGGTAATGGTCGGCATAATGGACGCGTCGACAACCCGTAATCGGTGCACTCCGCGGACGCGTAGCTGGTCATCTACAACGGCCATTGAGTCTTTGCCCATTTTACAAGTCCCAACAGGGTGGAAAATGGTAGTGCCTAGATCGCCAGCTGCTTGGGCGAGGTCGTCGTCCGTGATTAGATGCGCACCGGGTTTAAGCTCGTGCGGTGCGAAAGGAGCGAGTGCCGGTGCCGCCATAATTTCTCTGGTAAATTTCAAACCAGCAACAGCGGTAGCACGATCTTCTGCAGTAGACAAATAGTTGGGTTGTATCAGCGGGGCACTGTCTGGATTGCGATCACGAAGGGATATTTGGCCTCGACTGGTGGGCCGGACATTACACACCGATGGTGTAATTGCATTGTATTTATGCAAAGGCGAGCCGAATTTGTCCAAGGAGAGCGGCTGCACATGCCATTCGATATTTGCCGTAGATTGACTGGGATCACTTTTTGCAAAAGCGCCCAACTGCGAAGGTGGCATAGTCAGCGGACCNGTCTTGCGCAGAAAGTACTCNAGGCCCATCAGCGCCATGCCCCAAGGCGTGCGTGCCCTTTGATTTAGGGTAACCGTATTGTCGACAGAATATATTGTGCGGATCTGCAGATGATCCTGAAGATTTTCGCCAACGCCAGGCAGTTCGATGAGCGTCTGAATGTCGTGTTTGTGCAGGACCTCCGACGCACCGATGCCAGAGAGCTGCAATAGTTGCGGCGAGGCGATAGCGCCTGCGGCTAAGATTACCTCGTTATTCGCGTGAAACAACTGCTCATGGCCGTCGTGCCGAACCTTAACGCCAGTGGCCGTAGGCTCTATTGGGTTGTCGTCAAAGCAGATCTCACGCACGCTGGCCTCGGTCAAAATCGTTAGGTTTGATCGACCTTTAATTGGGTCCAAGAAGGCGCGAACCGCGCTCCAGCGTTTGCCGTTGCGCTGATTCATTTGGAAATAGGCGTTACCGAAATTATCACCACGGTTGAATTCGTCGATTTTTGGGATGCCACACTCTTCGGCGGCATCACGCCAAGCATCTAAAATTTCCCAGTTCACGCGTCGTTCTTCAACGCGCAACTCGCCATTACCCCCGTGAAAGTCATCGGCACCGTGCTGATAGCTTTCGGAACGTCGGAACACCGGCAATACGTCTTGCCACCCCCAGCCGCTGTTCCCAAGCCCGGCCCAGTGGTCGTAGTCGGATTGTTGGCCGCGCATGTAAATCATGGCGTTGATGGACGAACAGCCACCCAAAACTTTACCTCGCGCGTAACCGATGCTGCGGCCGTTCAAGCCTGCCTCGGCTTCGGTCTCAAAGCACCAATCGGTCCGTGGGTTGCCAATGGTATAGAGGTAGCCGACAGGAACGTCGATCCAGAAGTAGTTGTCCTTTTTGCCGGCTTCAAGCAGTAACACTTGCTTACTAGGATCCTGAGACAAACGATTGGCCAGTACGCAGCCCGCGGTACCGGCACCGACAATAATGTAATCAAAACGGCGGTTGGACGAGTCTGTCATGGTTTACCTTCTCCGTTGAGTGGCCGTCGCCTAATGAGTAGTGATGCGAGATGCTAGGCTGGTAGGCCAGAATGTCAATTGCGAGAGCCGTATTGGTCTCTCATGATCATCGACGCTCGACTACCTTTAAAGCCATCGGTGCGGTTATGCTTGATNGAAAGAGAGTAAGGAGAAGAATCGGATGAAACTTTATATGGTGCCAGCAGCACCCAACCCCACGAAGGTGATGCTCTACATTGCCGAACGCGAGGCCGCCGGTGCTGTTTTGCCCGTTGAGCAAGTTGTTGTGAATACTCTTAAAGGCCGACATAAGGAGCCCGAACACCTAGCTCGTAATCCCTTTGGCACGCTGCCGGTTCTGGAGATGGCAGATGGACGCTATTTACTGGAGTCTTTATCGATTATTCGCTTTTTGGAAACCATTCAACCTGAGACTGCGCTAGTGCGGGGCGATACTGCAGCTCAGGCGTTAGCTTACGACCTCGAGCGTACGGTGGAGCTAAGGTTTGCAAATTTTGTGGGTCGCTATGTTCATGCTACAAACTCGCCACTCGGTTTGCCGGCCGATCCGCAATTAGCTAACGAATTGCGCGGGTCGATGAGTCAGGCGTTGGATTATTTGCAGAGCTTACTTGCGGATAGTCGCGACTGGTTGGGAGGCGAGCAAGTNTCTATAGCCGACATCACTTTGCAGTCTGCTTTGCAATTCGCACGTTTTGCTAAAGTGGATGTCGTGGAAGGGTACGCAGCGCTGCAGGCATGGGATCAGCGCTATCGACAACGTCCCGCAGCGCAGTCGGTGTTGCGGTTCTAAGCTTCCGGCAGGGGGGTTAAGCTAGCTGCTTTTGTCAGGCCAGTACTTCTCTTTCAGCAGACGTTTATACAGCTTGCCCGTGGGTAGCCTCGGCAGTTCATCGCTAAAGTCGATAGAGCGGGGGATCTTGTACGCGGCGAGGTGCTGCTTTGCGAATGCCATCAGTTCTTCGACCAAGTGCTCATCTTGAGCAATGCCGTTGGAGGGCTGCACTACGGCTTTTACCTCCTCGCCGAAGTCTTGATTGGGCACGCCGAATACGGCTACGTCTTCAACACTCGGATGTAATATGAGGGCGTCTTCTATCTCTCGTGGGTAGATGTTCACGCCCCCGGAAATAATCATGTATGCCTTGCGGTCGGTAAGGTAAAGGTACCCGTCTTCGTCGATATAGCCGACATCACCGAGGGAACTCCAATTGCGATGTGTGGGGTGAGTGGCACTCGATGTCTTTTCTGGCGCGTTGTGATATTCGAACGCCATGGCGGGCTGCTCGAAGTAAATCATGCCTTCGTCGCCAGGGTTTTGCTCGATACCGTCCTCGTCGCAAATATGCAGAACGCCGCTATGGGCTTTGCCAACCGAACCGGGGTGTGCCAACCATTCATCCGGACCAATGACAGTAGAGCCGTTACGCTCGGTGCCAGCGTAGTACTCCCATAAAATGGGCCCCCACCATGTCATCATTTGGTGTTTGATCTCCACCGGGCAGGGCGCGGCCGCGTGGATAGCGCAGCGGTGTGAGCTTAAATCGTAGCGTTGGCGAAGATCGTCGGCCAGCTTCAGCATGCGTACAAACATTGTTGGTACCCATTGAGAATGGGTGATTTGATAGTCCTCAATGTACTTGAGAGAAAGTTCAGGGTCGAAGCGCTGCATCATGACAACTTGACCACCGAGCGCCAGAGTGCGCATGCAATAGCCGAAGGGGGCGGCGTGATANAGCGGCGCGGGCGACAGATAAATCGAGTCNGCNTCGATTCCGTAGGGATTATTGATCTCNACTCCGGGAAAACCGCCGCTGATGTGCGCACCGCTCAGCGGCCGCTTNATGCCCTTNGGCTGACCTGTGGTTCCGGAACTATAGAGCATGGCATCGCCGGCGGGTTGCTGNGNCAAGGGTGTTTTGGGCTGCGTCTTCAGTGCACCCTCATAAGCTTCATANCCGGCGACTGANGCTCCGGTAATAAAGCGTTCTTCGCATGCAGCCGTCAGATNTGGCAATTCTNNGGTGATNGCCANNGCGTCAGAGGTAAATAGCGCCNTNCTGTTGGAGTCGTTAATGATGTACGCGGCTTCCTCGGCGGTCAGGTAACGATTGATGCACGTTATGTATAAACCGGAGCGATATGCGCCCCACGCGATTTCGAAAAAAGCCAGATCGTTCTGCATTAGCAGACTGATATGGTCACCCGGTCGTAAGCCTCGGGCATACAGGAGCTGTGCCACTTGGTTTGATCTCTGATCGAGTTCTTGCCAGCTAAGTTTTGCCCCTGACGTGGCATCGATCACGGCGTTGGTATGAGGTTTTAGGGTTGCCCAGTGTCCGGGATACATGGCGATGTGGCTCTTATCTTTGCGCTTTGCCGGCGACTAACGCAGTGGCGCGTCCAGTTTGGCCAGCGTCGCTGCCATGTCCTCTGCTGAGGTACTGGGCCGTACGTCACGATCTATTGCCACGATTGTTCCCTCGCCGTCCATATAAAAGGTATGCCTCTGTGCATAACCCCCTGCGCTGAGCACACCGAACTGCTCAGCTACCCGCTTACTGGTATCGCTCAAGAGCGGAAAGTCCGCTTTTTGCTCGGCTGCAAAGCCTTTGTTGTCGGCGAGAGCGTCGACACTCGCCATGTAATAGCGCACATTGTATTGACTGAGCAAATGACCGTTTTCCGCAAGCGATTTGCACTCGATTGTACAGCCGCTGGTATAGGCTTTTGGAAACCAAGCCACTACGACCCAACTGCGGTCGGCCGCCGTTAGGGTGTGGGTTTCACCATCCGTCCCAGGTAGCTCGAAATGCGGTGCGCGATCGCCAACCTGCAAAACGCCAGCCATGCTCGGCGCGCTGCAAAGTGCGCCCAGCAGGCTGATAAGCGTAACCATGCAGCGTACCATGCGTGGTCCTTTCACAGGATTTCTCCCGCGATTAACTCCAACGCTTCAGGTTGCTGGCATCCAAGTAACATGGAGGCCACCTGACCATTAGTGCCTGCAGTCTTCCAGCGTTGCAGTCGTTCTTTGATGCGTTCCGCAGGACCGACCAAGTGGCATGCGTCGATAAGTTCGGCCGGAACCGCTGCAGCGGCTTCATCTTTGCGACCCGCTAAAAATAGATCTTGAATCTCTACGGCCGCATCGGCAAAACCTAGTGCCTTAGCATAGTTGTTGTAAAAATTCTTGTCTCGAGCCCCCATGCCGCCAATGTATAGGGCCATATTGGCACGAAGCGGCATCATGCATTTTTCCACATCATCGCCCATAGACACAGTGACAAAGGGCGAAACGTCGAATTGGCTCATATTCTTATCGCCTGCGGCCGCAAAACCCTCGCTGATTGGCTCGTCGAATACATGGTGCTTTTCTGGATCCATCCAGATCGGAAAAAACCCGTCACAGACTTCGGCTGCGGCAGCGACGCCCTTGGGGGTGATGCTGGCCGAGAAGATTGGAATATCTTCTTCGCAGTGCAAGATGCTCTTTAACGGTTTGCCAAGCCCGGTTGCTCCTGGGCCGGCGTAGGGTAATTGATACAGTTCGCCCTCGAAACTCAGCGGTGCTTCGCGCTTAAATATCTGCTTCATAATCTGCACATATTCCTTTAGGCGGGTTACTGGTTTGCCATAGGGCACACCGTGCCACCCCTCGACCACTTGCGGTCCAGATGCACCCAGGCCGACAATAAATCGCCCGCCAGAAAGTTCTGCCAAACTCATTGCCGTCATGGCGGTCATAGCCGGCGACCGAGCAGGCATCTGCATTATGGCGGTACCTACTTTGATTTTATCGGTATTCGCGAGCATCCAGGTTGCGGGGGTTACCGCATCACCGCCCCAGGCTTCGGCGGTCCAGACAGAGTCGAAGCCGAGCGTCTCAGCGTGCTTTATCACGTCCAAATTGACGCGTACGCGCGGCCCAATGCCGCCTGCTAACAATCCTAGTTTCATGATTTATCTCCCTATCTCAAACTTAAGCAGTGCTACCTGGATTGGTAAGTTTCTTATTTAACTCGTCGGAGTCAGCCAAATCTTGTGCCAGCGTTCGTGCGCCAATTAGAAAATGCACCGCAGACCACGCGTTTAAGATGACTGAGGCGCATAGCGCATAGCGAATAGAATCTTCGCCAGTTGCTGGCATTAGTACGTCGCTGAGAACGCCGACGAGCGTAGGTCCAAGCCCCATACCGATCAGATTCAATACGAACAGCAATATTGCAGCGGCAACCGCTCGCATGCGCAGCGTAACCAGTCCCTGAGTCATTGCAAACGCTGGCCCTAAGTACATGCCCGATAAAATTGATATCGGAAATAGAACTGCGATCGCGGTCATAGCGTTGCTGTCGAGATAAGCCCACAATTGCAGCGGGACCATAGCGATGAGTGAAGCGGCGGGTATCCAAAAATACCAGCGTTTTTCGCCGGTTTTGTCGGAGATTTGATCGCCTAAAAAACCACCTAAAAATGTTCCGATCGCGCCAATGAAGTAAACCATACCCAACCAATAGCCGGTTTCAGTATAGGAAAGGTCGTGGACCCGATTTAGGAATGATGGATTCCAGTTCGTAGCACCGTAGCTCACAAAAGCATGGAGGCCGGCTGCTATAGACAAGTGTCGGAACGAGCGTTTGGCCCACAAGTAGGTAAATACCTCCTGCCAGCGCGGCGCATCGCCAGCTGTGTTATTTGCTGCAGTGACGTTTGAAGTTTCCGAGGNNTCGCGCTGCGGTATGTTATTCGGTTCTGGCTCTGGACTATGCGGTAAATCGGACATACCTCGAGGCGGCTCTCTTAATGTAAGAGCGACGAGCGCTGCGACAAGTANGCCGGGAAGGCCTACAAGGAAGAATGTTGCTCTCCAACCCAGATTGTCGGCACCCCAGCCGCCGATCGTGGTGCCTATCCAAGAGCCGATGGGTATGCCTAGGGCGTAGATCGACAGCGCCGTTGCTCGCGTGGAAACGGGGAAATAATCCGATATTAACGAATGGCTGGGTGGACTTGCACCGGCCTCCCCCACACCTACGCCGATGCGAGCGAGGAGCAGCCAAAAAAAGTTGGTTGCTAAACCGCACAGAGCGGTCATGACGCTCCATACTGCCATTGCGGCNGCAAGTATTTTTACGCGACTTTTGCGGTCTGCAAGCATTGCTATGGGAATGCCAAGCGTTGCATAAAAGACGGCGAATGCGAGACCACCGAGCAAACCTAGCTGAAAATCGTTGAAGAGCAGATCCTTTCGGATGGGCTCGAGAAGAACGGCTAAGATTTGGCGGTCAACGAAGTTAACGACATAACCGATCACTAATACCGCTAAGGCATAATAGCGATACCCTTTACTGAAACTTGTTTTGTTGTTCAATTTTTTCTCTTTTTAGTCGCGGCGATCTAACAGCCACCACCGCATAGTTCGTGTGACTAAGTCGGCAGCATCCTGCTGCACAAAGTGATTCGCTTTTGGTGTTGTGACCAGCGTGACGTTATTGTCCACCCAATCCCAAGTGTTGTTTAACCCATCTGAGTGTAAAGCGGTATCTTGCAGGCCATGAAAAATAAGTACCGGCATAGCCAGTTTTGGCAGTGGCTCGCTGGTTGCAACAGGGCTAGGCTGGCCCGCTCTGGGGTAGTTGGCTTTGTAGAAATTGAGCATGCCGTTGAAGCTCGAGCGCGCAAATGCGGCCTCGTATAAAACTTTTGCAGCCGGATCTTGTACCCAACGTGCAAGAGTTTGAGGATTCATTGGTCCGCCAAACATGATGTCAGGATCTTCGGCAGAACCCTCGATAAAACGCCGAGCATAGGCGCTGTTGCGCTGCTGTTCTGGGTTGTTCGCCAACTCCCGAGCCATGCCATTTGGGTGAGGCAGATTTAGAATGACAAGATTCTGCACAACCTCGGGTGCGTTAAAAGCAACTTGCCAGGCTACTGCGCCGCCCCAATCATGGCCAACCACAGTCGCTTGGGTTGCACCTGTGTCCCGAATCACAGCGATAACGTCGCTCACCAGGTTGTGCATTGCGTAAGATTCAACGCCACCCGGTTGGTCGCTGCGGTTATAACCGCGTTGATCCATTGCCACGACAGTGAAGTCTTTTTTCAGCCCGTTCATCTGGTGGCGCCAGCTATACCAGTAGTCGGGAAAGCCGTGAACCATGACCACTAGCGGTCCGCTACCGGCTTTGACGTAATGGATTTTTACGTCTTTATTGTGTGCGTAGTGGTGACTGACCTCCTGAGAGAGGTCTTCATGATGACTTGCTTGAGAAATTATTGGGCCGCTTGTGAAAAGTAGCGCCATTAATATGAGCAAAAACCGCTGGCTCATGGTTGGTTTCCCCCCAAACCAAATCCAAACCGTACCATTCAGGCTCGTTCTAGGGTAGCGTTTAACGTCGAACTTTGCGTTTCAGTCGGTCGAGTTTTTCCTTCCAATATTGGAATTCTTCGGGGTCGCCGCCGCGGTCGGGGTGCAATTGTTGGCACATGCGGCGCGCTTCTAGAATTTCTGCCACCGGTATGACCAACTCCAGACCCAATTCCTCGATTTCGGAAGGACTCAAGGTCTTTACTGGACTTGACTCTTCTGGCTGCCGGTAGAACCCGCGCCAGTTACTAGAGTTGCGGCTGGCGTAGGAAACAGGTCCGGACAAGCCGAGCTTCCATGGATGGTTTTTTGCCGGTTTTTTCATTGTGTCAGTGTAATCGGGTTATCGGCGCGCTCAAGCCTTTTCTTTGGCGAGAGTTTATTTACTCAACNGGACTGTTGGGCTTTCTTGCCAGCCATAACGGACGGATTTCGCTTGTACTTGCGGATGGTTAAGTGGTGCGGTGTACAGTAGCCATGGATGCTCGTTGCTTAGCCGGTAGCCTATGCTTGCGCCAATGGGGCTGCTTAAGTGCAGTCTTTCGTCTCGCCAAACGGCGATTGGCGGAGGTGTGCTTGGCTGCTCTCCTTGGGGCAGCAACTGCGAACGTAATTCAATCTCGTTCATGCGACTGGTGTCGCCGACGCGGGTCAAAAAGATATCGAGTTGCTGGCGCAGGCGTAACAGCGTTTTCGNATAAGCCGGGTCCTTAGCAAGATCAGTTATTTCATAGGGGTCATTCTGCAAATCATAAAGCTGTTNGTGGCCCGCTGGCTCGAACCAACGAGCTTGGATCGAATCGAGTTTCCCAGCGCTGAATTCGCTGCGCCAAGCTCTTACCATGTCTAGATTGTCACGATAATCTAGTGGGTGGCCGCCGGGGACTTGCGGGTAGTAACTGCGAATATATTTAAAACGTCGGTTGCGTATGGCACGTTGGCGGTCGGTAATTTCGTCAATGCGATCGCGACTGGCGTAGATGTACTCGCGTGGTGGGCTGTCGCCATTTAAGAAATTAACCCCNTGCCAATAATTGGGTGGATTTTGGCCCCCCGCAATACCGTAAAGAGTGGGTGCNAGATCGACGAAGCTCACGAGTCGGCGGTCNGTGGNGGCCGTGTTTTGCCCGGGGTGACGCATCAGCATGGGTACGCGAATGCCCGAGTCAAATAATTCGCGTTTTGCTCTTGGCAGACCGTCACCGTGGTCGCTGGTCCAGATCACCAGAGTTGAATCAGCAAGACCATCCTCCTGCAGTGCCTGTAAAATTTCGCCAACCCGTTGATCCATCGCGTGAATGTTGTCGTAGTGGCGCGCAAGGTCATTGCGCACTGCTGGAAGATCGGGATAGTAGGGCGGTAAAGAGAGGGTCGCGGGGTCGGTAATGGTTTTCGCTATTAATCCCCTAGCTTTGCGCATGCGTTGGGTTTGGCTATGGCTTTGGCTATAGCTTGGTCCGTCAGCCCGCATGACACCGCTCTCGTGAGTATGCATCAGGTTAATGAGCCCAAAAAATGGTTTGTCCTTGGGTCGGTCTCGCCAACCTTCGGCGCGCTCGCCGTCCTTATCCCACAGAGTAAATGGTCCGCTGCCTGCCCGAATACCACTGAATTGGTAGTCCAGCTTGCCATCGGTGTAGGTGTAGTAGCCTAATCGGCGAAGCTTTTCGGGCAGCGCCCGCAGTTCGCTGGGAGGCTGGGCGAGATACCCTCCTAGTGGTGCGGTGGACGTGCGCATATGCTGTGCGCCGAAGCTGATTTGATGCTGCCCGGTGATCAGGGCAGCTCTACTTGGCGCGCAAACGCCCGCAGTAGTGAACACTTGAGTGAAACGCGTGCTTTGTTGTGCCAGGGCATCAAGGTTTGGTGTTCTAGCATGCGGGTCACCATAGCTGCCAAGACGCGGCCCCATGTCCTCGGCAATGAGTAGCAAGATATTGGGCGGATAGTGTTCGGCACTGTGAGTCGCAGCGCAGAACATTATGGCGAGCAATCCATGCCAACCGCGCCGCCAACGCGAGGTATTGGTATTTTTTGAGTTACCAAACATAGAAAAATGCCAGCAGCCAGCTGAGCGTCGCCCACATCAAAATAGTCAGCGGTACGCCTACTTTTACAAAGTCGATGAAGCTGTAGTTGCCTGCATTCATGACCAATAAATTAGTTTTATACGCCATAGGTGTCGCATAGCTCATGTTCGCGCCAAACAGTACGGCTAAGATAAATGCTTCGGCGGGCAATTGCAGTTGCTGCGCAATTCCAATCGCAATTGGTGTGCCAATTACCGCAGCGGCATTATTGGACACGACGTTGGTCAGCACTGCTAATAGCAGCATGAGTGCCGATAAAATGACTGCTGGGCTGGCGCCATGGGTAGCGTATAAAAATAGGTCGGTCAAATAGGCTGTTGCGCCGGTTGCCTGCAAAGCCATACCTAGGGCTAAGCTTGCCGCCACAACGAAATAAATGGCTGGGCTGATGGCGCGCACTGCCGCGCCTAAGGTCAAGCATTGAGTGAGTAGCATCAGGCCGGTGCCACTAAGTGCCGCGATGGCAATAGGTAATACGCCGGTAGCCGCCAGAATGATTGCAACTGCAGTTATCACAAGCGCAGGGACCGCCTTATCGGTGCGCGGTAATGTGATGGTGTGATCAAGCAGTAAAAGCTCTGTTGATTGTTTTACTTCTCGCAGCGCGTTGTTATGCCCTTGTACTAAAAGAACATCGCCCGCCTGTAAGGATACATCCTTTAATCGCTCGCTTGCGCGCCATAGGTTTTGCCCTTTGCGGTGTAGGGCTAGCGCTACCAACCGGTGTCGTTGGATAAATTGGTTATCTGCCAGACTCGCACCATCGAGACTCGAGCCTTGGACGACAGCTAATTCTGCTAGCCTCTGCTGGCCGGGACTCAGTGGGTTCGAATCTGACACTGGCTGCTCATCTTCATGGTGGTTACCGGCGTAAAGCTCGCCTCCCATGATGTTAGCGATTGTGTGTAGGTTCGCTGGCGTATCGAATAGTCGGAGCCGATCCCCAGCGCGCAATACGACATCGGGTAGCGGCATAAGTACGGCGTCTTCGCGCAAAATTCTTCGGATGTTCACGTCCGCGTCTACGAGTGCGCGGGCCTTGGCCACAGTCAGGCCGGTCGCGACACTTGATTCCCGCAGCAACAGGCGAGCTGAGAATAAGCGTGGACTGTCGGCATCAAGTGCTGTTTCGCGGTCTGGGAGCAGCAGTGGCGCGATAAGCCATAGGTAAACAATGGCAATGCAACCGGCTAATACTGCGGGTAACGCGAACGAAAACATATCGAATTCGGCGATACCAAGATCTTTAGCGATGCCCACCACTAACAAGTTGGTCGAGGTGCCAATGGTGGTAGCCATGCCGCCAACAAGTGTGGCAAAACCCATCGGTATGAGGATTTTACTTGGTGATTTGTTGGTGCGAAGGCATACAGATACGAGGATCGGCAACAGCAGCACGACGATGGGGGTGTTATTAACGAAAGCTGAAAGTAGAGCACCGATGACTAGAGTCAGCAGCAATGATAGCGCCGGTAGTCGAGCCCATAATTGACCTAATACTCGGCCGACAGGCTCTAAAGCGCCTGTTTTGACTAAGCCTTGCCCCAGTGTCATAAGTGCGCAAACCGCAATCAGTGCTTCATGGGCAAAGCCACGAAAGAACATCATTGGGTCGACATCTGAGTAGGGAAATAGGGCAAAAATTACTGTGATGAAGGTTAATAACCCTAGTGAAGTTATCGCCAGTTGTAGACGCTCAATGCTGAATAAAACGAGCGCGGCAGCGGTGAGCAGGAGCATTATCAGGGCATGGGGGTCGGGTAATGGCGGTAGTGCTGGCATCGCGATTCTCTGGGTAATGGTCCACCATGACCCATCCTTACGGAGCTTTCAAATCGACTGCTGTGGCTACGCTCGATGAAGACGTTTGCGGTATCGGGTCGTGCCTAGCAATGGGGCAGGCGCTGTTAGGCCGGTCGGCCACAAATTGTCTAGAGTGTGGACTATGGCCGCAGTGTTTGGGTTAACGGGAAAATGCTANACGGCCAAAATAATGGGCTAGCTTTCACTTCTGGTGGCAGCAATGCCGCTCGGCAATTTAGTGGTTTCACCATCGGCGATTTCGTTTGTTCCAATATCGCCAATCTGCATCTGCACGAGGTCTGCAACGATATTTCCGGCTTCCTGCAACAACGCATCGTTCTCCACCAACTCTATGGTGCTGGNCTCGGCTGGNGCGGGGCTATCAGCGGTGGGCTCTATGTCTGCCACAGCCGGGTCTTCAAGGGAGGTCTCGTCAGTCGGCGGCGCCGATTCCGCCTCTACGAGNGCCTCTAACTCCTCGAGGTCGCTGGCTGGCGGTTTGTCTGTTGCCACTCTGAGTCGGTTTTCTAACGCCAAACGCCAATCGTCGTCCGCATGTTTTTCGCTACGGCGAGTTGCTTCATTCAGCGACAGGAATTGCTTGTTCGAGTCCGCCTCACTGCGAGTTTTCAACGCGCTGTAGTAATCGAAGTAGGGGTCGTTTGCCGCGCGTTGCAGATGGCGTTGTCGCAGAGTATCGATGCGAAAAGAGAGCTGGTCGATAGGGGTATAGACGGCTGGCTTGATCATGTCCCAAGGCATGGCATCGTCNAGGGTGCTTTCGCCGATTTGACTAGAATCCACGAGGGTAGGGAACGTCACATCAGGCGTAACNCCCTGATGCTGAGTGCTTTCCCCGGAAANTCGATAGAACTTCGCGGCGGTAAGTTTCAGTTGGCCTCGATTGAGAGGAATGAGCGTCTGAACNGTTCCTTTGCCAAAAGTTTGGCTNCCGATGACAACGCCGCGCTCATAGTCTTGNATCGCGCCAGCGAAAATTTCAGACGCGGAGGCGGATAGTCTATTCACCATGACGGCGAGCGGCCCGCTCCATGCCACTTGATCGGTGCTACTGCTGTAGACGTTGGCTTGGCGGCGCGCTGCTTTGACCTGCACGGTTGGACCAGCGCCGATGAACAAACCGGTCATAGAATCGGCCTCTTGCAGTGAGCCGCCGCCATTACTGCGCAGATCAATGATCAAGCCCTCGATGTTCTCCGCACGTAATTGTTCTATAAGTCGCCGAACGTCGCGAGTGGTGCTTCGATAATCTTTCTGACCCTGCTGCTGTGCCTTGAAATCGATATAGAAAGTAGGAATTTCAATGACCCCAATGCGCATTGGATTGCCGTCGAAGGTAGCGTTGACCGGTGTCAGGCCGAATGCGCTAGGTTGATTCACTTCAATAATTTTGGCTTGGGCTGCCTGTTCTTCAAGTTTGATGGTGTTACGCACAATGGTCACACGCTTACTGGTCTTTTCTTCGCCAGCGGCGCTCGTTACATCGAGTTGAACGGTCGATCCGCGGGGGCCGCGAATGAGTTCAACGACATCATCGAGCCGCCAGCCAACGATATCGATCATTGGGCCGTCTTTGCCCTGACCGACCGCGGTGATTTTATCGGTTGGTTTAATCGCTTTAGATTTCGCTGCCGGCCCGGCNGGAACCAGACGCACGATAGACGTCGCATCGTCCTCGCTCTTCAGGACGGCGCCAATGCCTTCGAGCGACAGCGACATATTAATGTTGAAGTTTTCAGAGGTGCGCGGTGAAAAGTACTGTGTATGAGGATCAAACGTGCTCGCGAATGCGTTCATGTAGAGCTGAAAGGCATCCTCGCTCTTATTGCGTTTTGCCATCTTTATTCGGTTGCGCAGCCGCTTAGTCAAGATTTCTGAAATTTCAGCATCTTCTTTGTCGTTCAGGCGCAGCGATAATATTTGCGCTTTCAGGCGTTGGCGCCATAGGTTGTCCTGAGCTTGACGATCAGCCGGCCACTCAGCGTCTTCGCGGTCGATTTGCAGCGACTCGGCTATAGAGAAATCGAACTGGTCGACGCCCTGTTCAAGTATCGATAGAGAGTAATCCAGACGCTCCAGCAACCGTCGCTGGTAGCGATTGAAAATGTAGAAAGCGGGCTTTAGATCGCTNCCTTTTAAAGCGTCGTCGAGTTTGAAGCGAAGGGGCTCAAAGCTCCGGATGTCGCTTGCCAAGAAGTAAGACCGATTGCTGTCTAACATGCCGAGAAATTTATCGAACATCTCGCTTGATAGTGCGTCATCTACGGGCTTGCGAATGTAGTGGTTACGCCGTAACTGCTCGACAACGTTAACACTGGTGCGTGGATGTTCAGCTAGCGGTTTTAGGGGTTGCCATTGTTCACTATCTTGNGGTTCCACAGGTTCGGGTAAGGATTGCAGCTTCTGTGCGTCGTCCAGTGCCAACAGCGCGGGTGCAATGGTCACAATAGACGTAAACGCGACAGCAATCACGAAAATTTGGAAAGGGGTAATGCGGTTAGTTTTGGAAGTCATAGCTTGATTCTACCTGTAGGAAACGTCAGTTGTTACCCACTTGCATTGCAAAGGCTTGGATGCAGAACCTTGGGTAATGCATGTATCCTCAAGGCAGTAAAAATGCTTCGTGCATCTCTGNTATAGTCGCTGTGCAACTCAAGTATTACGTTAAAAGGCGCAAACAAATTGTTGGTTGCTTGCAGTGTATACTTCTGATGTAAAGATAACTCTACGTCGGCAAATGTCAAAGCCCTTATTTGTGACCCTCTCTTTGACTACAGATCGAATCGATGGTCGTTTTCTTAATGATTTATTGCATATAACGATAAAAAAGGACTGTTAATGAAAAAGAATATTTCCCTCAACATGTTTTCGCTATTTCTTATAATGTTCACTTTTGGGTGCCAGTCCGAAGTTGAGGCGACCTCCGATCAAACACTCGATCAAAGTTCAGATGTGACCAGTGCGAGTTATCTAATTGGCTACCAACAAATGCGCATGATGCTTGACCAGACTGGCGATGCGATCAATTTAGACGCATTCGCGCTGGGCACCGCTGACGCGATTTCGGGTAAAGATTCACAGGTGGCAGCAGATCGGGAAGAAACCGTGCTGAATGCTTTGAGCGCAGCGATCAGTGCCAATAAGAGCGCTCTGGGTAATCAGTACCGCGCCGATAATGCCGCGCGGCCTGAAGTGACAACGCTGGCTTCAGGTTTGCAGTACGAAGTAATTAAGACCGGCAGCGGTCCAAAGCCTGGTCCTACCGATACAGTGTCCACCCATTATCGCGGCACATTGATCGATGGCACCGTATTCGACAGTTCGGTGGATAGAGGTGTGCCCGCAGAATTTCAAGTGAACGGAGTGATTGCTGGGTGGACCGAGGCGCTGCAGTTGATGGCTGTTGGCTCCAAATGGCGTTTAGTGATTCCGCCTGAATTGGCCTACGGTGAGCGTGGTGCGGGCGGTACAATCCCTCCACAAGCGACCTTGGTGTTCGAAGTTGAATTATTAAAGATCGTCGACTGATATACGTTTAGCGAGTTGCTGCAGCATCAAGCGTTGTAGCTTCTATCGTTGCAGCGCTTATCGCCGTAGCCGCCCGCAAGCTGTGTCGGGACAGGTGGACGTGTAGGCCGGAAAAACTGTTTGCATACGTCAACGCTGATTTGTTAGACAGGGTGCGGATACAGTTTGTTGTAACGATTATGCAGATCAACTTTTTAGACATCGTAGCGCGCGCTTGGGCGCGCTACGACGATTCTCGAGCCGTTCAAAGTGTGGCGGACATCAGCGTATTGGTCTCTACCAATCATGTATTTCGAGTACGCTTAGAAAATGGTGATTTGGTTATCGCAAAGGTGTCCTATTTTGGTCGTTATGAAGCGTTTGTCGAAGACCATACTCTCATCAATGCTTTAGCAAATAATTTGCCGGCGCCGTTCGATCAGTTCTTGTCTCGCTCTTTGGTTAAAAAGAATCGGCTATTTGTATACCGTCATCAGGATGAATTGCTCGATGTTTGGGTGATTTTTTATAATCCTATTGGTGTTAATGCGCAGTTGCCAAAACAATTGCAGCCCACGCACATAGAAGCGTTGGGGCGGCAGCTGGCGCTATTTCATCGCGCCTGCTCAAGTCTTACCAATATCTTGCCGGACTGGTCAAAAACTTTGCGGCGCGACATGCGGGATTTGGCCATGTGGTTAGAGCAGCCAGAAGGCCAATTCTATTACCGGAGCAATATTGGCGTTATCCAAGAACAAATGGCGTTGTTTGAGGAGAATACCGAAGCCCTTGGAGCCCATGCATGGAAGCCCATTCCGGTCTTTGTGGATTGGAATATCGGAAATTTCTCGGTTACCAAGGACTTAAGATTTTTTTCGCGTTGGGACTATGACTGGTTCCGCATGAGCTCTCGCGTCTTCGACTTTTACTTCTTTAGTCGCGTCTGTTCTCAGGCGGGAGACCGTTCGGTTTTTAGTTATCAACTCGATACCCTTTCGGAGCCCGGTTTTTTGCGTTTTCTCAGTGCCTATCACGAGGTCTATCCATTGACTCGTGCGGAGTTGGCGTTCTTACCGGAGGCTTATCGCTTCTTTATCCTCAATTACGTCATAAAGTATGGGCATTATTTTTTCCAGGATATTTACGCCAGCAAATTGGGCAGGGAAGCCTTCACCGAGTATTTTCCTCGGTTGCAGCAGGGTTTTGATGCCGAACAACTTTGTCGCCGGCTTGGTGTGTGAGCTTCGGCACGAATACGCTGGGAGCAATAATTGTGAATGCGCGAAAGCGAGCTAGAAACCTGTCCATGTCCAAGAGTGTAAGAATCGTGGACCAATTTATCGCCGTATGCAGTGCGCTAAACCTTATCCGCCTTATGCAATCGGTGACGCTGCCGGCGACCGTCGGACTAACTGGCGAAAACTTTGCTTGGCTCTATGATTTCGCGGTTTAAGACGCAGAGTCTATGAACTCGACAGATTACAAGTATATCCTCTGGGATAACGACGGTGTGCTGGTAAATACTGAGCAGTGGTATTTTGCTGCTACTCGTGAAGCCTTAGCCGAGCTAGGTGTGCAACTGCCCATAGATGCGTATCAGCAGATCATGATTCAAGGACGTTCGAGTTGGGAATTGGCGGCACAAGCGGGTGTCGATCCNCAGCAGATCAAGGACGGGCAAGACCTTCGTGATGAACTGTACCGGACTTACTTACGCAATAACGATCTGCGTATTAAGGGTGTCTTTGAGGTGCTCAGTGAGCTAGCTCAGCACTATCAGATGGCCATCGTGACCACTTGCAGGCGTGACGATTTTGAACTCATACATAGTAATTTGGACTTGCTGCAATTCATGCAGTTTGTGTTAACCCGCGAGGACTACGCAGAATCAAAGCCGCATCCAGAGCCTTACCTAACCGCTCTGCAGAAATTTTCAGCAACGTCGTCGCAGGCTTTAGTCGTTGAAGATTCCGAACGAGGGTTACGGGCGGCCCGGGCCGCGGCTATAGATTGCGCGGTAGTGGATTATCACTTTACTCTCGGCCACGACTTCAGCGCCGCGCAATATAGGCTGCAAACGCTTAAAGAATTGCTGCAATTGCTAGCCTAGTAGCGAGATTACCGTTGTGTGGTGCTCGAGTTTTAGGCGTTGCAACTGTCTGAATTAGCGTAGATTCTCCTAACACAGAGGGTAGGAGAGAATTTTGTCAGTGACCAAGTCAGTTTGGAGTGCGCCAGGCTTTGGGGCTTATCTGGGGTCTACAGGCTTCTCCGGCATGGCCTTAGCAATGCAGCAGTTGCTGTTAAGCTGGATACTGATTGGAATTCTCAACCTCCCGGCCGATCAGGTCGGCGTTATACAAGCGCTGATCGGCATCCCNNGCATAGTNCTGATGCTAATGGGTGGGGCCAGCGCCGATCGTACCGATGCTCGTCGCTTATTGGCGCANATTTATCTGATCGCGCCCATCTTTCCTGTGTTTTTGCTGTTAATGGAGCAGTGGCAATGGCTGGGGGTTACCACTGTGACCTTATGGGGTTTGGGCATGAGCGTAGTCCAGTCCTACTCGATGCCCGGACAGCAAGCGATCCTGAACCGTGTTAGCGGGACTTTGGTCCAGCAGGGAGTCACCATCGCGACTGCGATCGGCTATGTCGTACAGGTTGTTGGTTTAGGGCTTGCGGGGCAGATTGATCGTTTGGGTATTACCCCCGTATTGATTATGCAGGCTCTGAGTTTGNTNATGGCGGGGATCATGATGCTGCGAATAATGCCCATGCCAGTGACGCAAGCTTCGACTGCTTCAGTATCAGCATTGCGGGGGATTGCGGATGGCCTGCGGGCAACGTATCGAAGCCCCGTTATTTTCGACGCTCTATTGATAAATTTCGTGTCCAGCATTTTTAATGCTGGATCATTTGTAACCGCTTTCCCGTTCATTGTGAAAAGGGTATACGCCGGCGACGCATGGATGTTGGCCTGGTTGATGGCTGTTTTTTTTGNNGCCGCCGCATTGTCGAATATGCTGCTACTGCGCTACATGCCGCTCAAATTCCCCGGCAAATTGTTCCTAATCATGCAGCTGACGCGCATTTTGGTCTTGTTGCTCATCTGGATTGAGCCGCAACTGTGGCTGCTGGTTGTGGCGATCATTGGCTGGGGGCTTAACATGGGTGTTACGACAACCTTGGCGCGCACCATTGTTCAAGAGTCTGCAGAGGCGGAATATCGAGGTCGCGTTCTATCCGTCTTCACAGTGGGCATGGTCGGTAGTGCGCCAATAGGCGCTATTTTGCTGGGTTGGATTATTGAAACTTTCGGCACGCTAAATGCCTTAGTACCCGCGATGTTTGTATCCCTACTGTTGTTTTTTTATGGCGTGTTTTTCTCCAAGGTCTGGTCTTATCGTAGTGCAACGATTGATTGACTCGCCTCGCTCTGGGCGAAAGGGTAGGCTAGAGCGGTTTACAAGGACCCATCAGTAATGGATCGAACCCGCGACATCCGCAGAGAATACGCCTACGCAGAACTGCGTCGCGCGGACTTGGCCGAACAGCCCTTGGATCAATTCAAGAGTTGGTTGGATCATGCGCTAACCAAGGCAGTGCCGGACGCGACTGCAATGGCGTTAGCGACCGCTGATGATCAAGGCATGCCCTCGGTGCGCATCGTGCTGTTGAAGGATTTTAATGCCGATGGTTTCGTTTGGTTTAGTGACCAGCGCAGCGAAAAAGGCCGTGCTCTGGCAGCTAATCCCTACGCAGAACTTTTGTTTCACTGGCGCGAGCTCGATCGGCAGGTGCGTATCCGTGGTCTGGTTCACTTGCTCAGCGAGCAGGCGGCTGACGATTATTTCAATTCGCGGCCTCAAGCGAGCCAATGGGCAGCAGCAGCTTCAGAGCAAAGTCAGCCTATTGATTCTCGTGCAGCGCTTGAGGCGCGGTATACCAAAGTTTCCGAACCGGGTGAGCATCCAGTGCTTCGCCCGCAATCTTGGGTTGGCTTTTGTCTCCAACCTCTGGCGTATGAATTTTGGCAAGGTCGCGAGGGGCGTTTACATGACCGGTTTCGCTTTCAACGGGCGTCGCTGGATGCAAAACAGTGGGCTGTCGAACGGCTGCAACCCTGACCGCCAGCGCACCGTGGTGGTAATGCCGAGCGTATGTTTGATGCTTATTTTCTTGTGCTGCCATCGCGCTGACTTGGCGTTTGGCGCAACCTATGCCAACTGGGGCAAATATAAACGAGCGTAACCATGAGCGTTACGGACAAAGAGTGGCTACTTTTTGGCCGATTAAGGCGAAACACATTTGCGTTGCACAATTGCTCGCCCGGCGGTGGATTTCGACGGGATCCGCGGTTGTTGGGTGAAACCCTGTACCAACCATTGTTGTGGTTGATGCCCTGACGTCATCTAGGCAGGGCGGGTACGTATACAACTCCGAGTGGTTATTGATCATCTCGTTGTACACCGCAGTCAAACGATCTTGTGCCTGCTGCGCGTCAATCACTGATGGCTCTAGCGCTTCGGCACGCTCCGCTAGGGTGGTGAACAGTAGATCTGAGCGGTACCAATACAACCGAAAAGCCCCGTCGTCGCGTTTAACCACGGCGCCCTCTTGGATCTCCCGGCCAAGTCTATCCCGGCTTTGATACCAGATTTCGACGAATTCACCGCAGGCGCGTTGCGCGCCGTCGCCAAAACACTCGATTGGTCGGATACGTTCGCGTTTGCGGCTCTCGGGCAGCACTCTGGCCGCATGCCGCTGCATGTCCTCGCATGAGGCTGCTGGGAACATCAGCAGGCCAAAAGCATGACATTTTGCGGGCTGTGCCCCATCGTTATTGGTCAGCCATTGCCCAAGGAAGCTCTCCGCGTCGGCAAGGGTTTGCTGTTCCGTATTACCGCAGCCGCCTACCATTAGGCAGGCGGCTGCGATCATCGCGAGGGTAAGGGGTTTAAACCCGCTCAATGATAATCGCTGGTGCCATGCCGCCGCCGGTGCACATAGTGACCAAGCCGGTATTCAGGTCTCTTCGCTCCAACTCATCCAATATGGTGCCGATTAAAATGGAGCCAGTCGCCGCAATGGGATGACCCAAAGCCATAGCTCCGCCATTAACGTTGACCTTGGCTGGGTCTAGTGCGAGATCGCGTATGAACTTGGCGGCAACGACGGAGAACGCTTCGTTTATTTCAAATAAGTCGATGTCATCGGTCGTCATGCCCGCCCGAGCTAGCGCTTTTTGGGCGGCCGGTACCGGTTCATTAAGCATCAGTGTNGGGTCGCCGCCAACNGTNGCCATGGCCACNATGCGGGCTCGAGGTTTCCAGCCNACTTTGTCGGCATAGGCTTTGTTACTCAAAATAAGTGCCGCGGCACCGTCGACCACTCCGGAACTGTTGCCCGCGTGGTGGACATGATTAATCGCCAAGTCAGGATAACGCCGAGCGACAAGCTGGGCAAAGGTCTCGCCGCCGTTATCGACTGGGGCATCCATGAACTGCGAAAATACCGTAGGCAGACTCGCCAGTGTTTCAAGTGTCGTGCCTGGGCGTGGAAACTCCTCACGATCCAGCGCGGTTGTGCCGTCATCATTGGTAACGGCTATTAAACTNCGGTCGAAATGCCCATTAGCCATGGCGTGCTGAGCTCGGTTTTGGCTTTCGACGGCCAAAGCATCTAATTCCTCGCGGCTAAAACCCTCGAGGGTAGCGATAATGTCGGCGCAGACGCCTTGGTGTGGTTGCGGGTGCAAGTCCCGCAAGTGCAAATTGCCGCCGTCAACGGTGCGATTGTTGTTTTCAGGCAATAACGTGGCGGTATACGACATCATTTCCACACCGCCAGCAACGCACAGATCATCCATTCCGCTCATAATATTGGCGGCCGCGAGATTCACCGAAGTAATACCTGAACCGCAGAAGCGATCAAGGGTTACTGCCGAGGCCGAGGTGTCCCAGCCCGCGTCTAAGGCGGCCATACGCCCTATACAGGAGCCTTGTTTACCTACCTGAGAACTGCAGCCCACAACCACGTCATCGATCTCGGCGGTGTTGAGTTCGTTGCGTTGCTCAATGCCCTCAAATACTTTGGCGAGCAATCGACTCGGGTGGAACTCGGAAAGTGAACCCTTGCCGAGTTTGCCGATACCGCGGGGCGTTCGGGCGGCGTCAATAATATATGCATCTGTCATAACAACTCCTTTTAGTGATTAGTTAGAGAANCAGCGGTGGTGCTCAGCGGCCCTTAAACTCGGCCTCGCGTTTTTCCATGAATGAGGCCATGCCTTCAGCAAAGTCTTTGGACTGAAATAGCGGCAGCAGCTGTAAGAATACGTGATGTACGTGGTCATTGAACGTCTCATTCATACCCATGCGCATCATGCGCTTGGAGGCTTGAACAGCCAGCGGCGCTCGGCCCGAAATCTCTTTAGCCAGCGCTTTGGCCCGTTCACCCACCTCGTTATTGTTAACAATATGCGACACCAAGCCCATTTCTTTGCATTCGGTAGCACTGAGGGTTTTGCCGGTAAAGATAATTTCGCTGGCGCGCGACCAGCCGATAAGTCGTGGCAAAATCCAAGTGCCGCCGGACTCTGGGACAACGCCACGAGCGGTGAATGCTGCAGCAAGCTTCGCATGGTCGGCCATGATGCGGATATCGCAGCCGAGCGCCAAGTCCATACCGTAGCCTGCAGCCGAACCATTTAGGGCCGCGATTGTCGGTGTGTCTAGGTTGTGCAGCACTGTGGGTGGGGTGTTCTTTAGATCCAGCGTTGTTGGGGTNGNGCGTTCGGANGANAGGTTGTCCGTAATATCGCTNCCGCGCAAGTCAAGACCAGCGCAAAAGAATTTGCCGGTGCCNGTAATGACGATCGCTCGAACGTCAGCATCAGAATCCGCCTCCAGCAATAATTTGCTAAATCGGTTCAACATGCTGCCGGAAATTGTATTTTGCTGCTCGGGTCGGTTAAAGGTAATGGTGGCGACGTGGTCCTCCACGGTATAGAGCATTTGGCTGTCGGTCATAGTTCTCTCGGTATCATTTGTGTCAAAAAATTTGGGTTTCGATATTTTTTGCGCAGTTGCTTAGATTCAGTGGTCGCGCACAACGTATTATTCCCANTCAATGGAGGTTAANTGTTGGGTTAAGAATTNCGCTCCGGCATTTTTTCCTCACTTATGGCATAACCCGCCTCTANCGGAATACACAGGTANTGGCCATCCTCCCGGCGCTCTGTCCATGGCAACACGGGAATAATCTCATCACGTTTAGCGTTATCTAAGGCTTGGCCTATGTTTGCGGCGTCGGCGAGCTTCTCCAAATTCCGCAGAGTTGGAAATATAACTGTGCGTTTTCCTGACTTAGCTTCCGCGACCGCTGCGGCTGGAGCGATCCAAATTGAGTCAACGGATTCATAGCCGTCGTGTAATGCCACATGATCCGCCGGAGCGATGGCAAGATAAAAATGCGTGTCAAAACGCTTTGGCATCATCGGAGGCGTAATCCAATGCGCGAAATGCACCAATTGATCACAGGCAAGCTGCAGTTTTTGTTGCTGCAAAAAGTCCAGCAAGCTGATTTCGCCCTTGTTCATGGGTTCGCGAAATTGCTGCAGGGTCGCCAGACGCGTGCCGCTGATGATGTCGTCCGAGCCTGCTTCACGAGCCAACAAGATACCGCATTCTTCGAATGCTTCGCGAATTGCGCTGACTTGTGCTGCGCGCATATCGTCATGATCATTGGCGCCGCGCAGAAACGGAATGAGCGCGTTATCGAAGTCCTGAGGGTCAGCCTTACCGCCTGGGAATACCAGCGCGCCTGAAGCAAAGTCGATTTGATGGTGGCGGACCACCATAAAAACCTCCAGACCAGCATCGCCGTCGCGCAGCAGCAAAATCGTCGCTGCGGGTTTGGGTTCCGATGGGATGGGTTTATCGCTCATGTTTC
The DNA here is from genome assembly GCA_002704325.1 of Gammaproteobacteria bacterium. GTDB lineage: Bacteria > Pseudomonadota > Gammaproteobacteria > Pseudomonadales > Azotimanducaceae > UBA4421. Next base: position 37,006 of record PAFJ01000052.1, read on the forward strand.
TGTCCTTACGGATGCCTAGTGTATTAGCGTGTCCTTTAGCGGCCCGCTACATGTTGAATAAATGTGTCCAGAGTTTTCAGCTTCGCGGTGCGAGGACCCAATGTAAAGTCCGGCACAATCAGCTCGTCCACTCCGGCGTCAGCATAGCCTTGAACGACGTCTTTGACCTCATCGGGTGTGCCAATAATAGAGGGTCTTTGGGCGGCGCTTGCTCTGGCCTGCTGGAGTNTCTTTTCATCTTCGCTCATGAACAGTAGAGCGACCGCAGATCGTTGGATGGATTTAGGGTCACGACCCAAGTCGGCGCAATGTTGATCGAGCACTCGCATCTTATGCTGCAGCGTTTCTACAGTGCCCCAAACGTTCCACTCATCTGCATGTGCTGCGGTAATTCGCAGTGTTACCTGCTCGCCGCCGCCTCCGATCAATATAGGTAATGCCGTCTGCAGGGGTTTGGGTTCTAAGGTCGCGTTTTCCAGCTGATAGTGTTTGCCCGCAAAATTGCTTGTGTGTTGGGTGAACAACATTTTAATGGCTTGGCATGCCTCGTCGAGTTTCTCTAAACGATCGCCAACGCGGCCAAATTCAATGCCGTATTGTTGGTGTTCGTTTTCTTGCCAGCCGCTGCCTAGGCCAAGCACCACTCGGCCTTGGGTAATGTGATCCAAGGTCACCGCCATTTTTGCCAGTATCGCAGGATGTCGGTAGGTATTGCCTGTTACCAGCGTGCCGATGCGTAAACGCGGCACCTCGGCGCCGATCGCCGCCAAAGTAATCCAGGCTTCCGGCCAAGGCGCATGCGTATCTAGGGCGTTAGGCATGAAGTGATCCGCATACCAAAAGCCGTCCCAGCCAGTTTGCTCTACATGCTGTGCCAGCTGTTTAACCTCAGTATACGGCTGACTTGGATTTGGCCAAAAGCTAAAGCGCATACGTTCTCCCATTGCCCCCGTCAACATCGGTAAATTCTGCTGCCGACCTTTGATGTTCGCTTATGTATCAGGCTATGGCAAACTGCGCCGCCAATANTATCCGCTAAACGTCTGTCGCCTTATTGCTATGCCGCTAGTCGTAACAGTCCTTGTAATTGTTTTAGTCTTTCTTTACCTGCGAATGAACCGGCAGGCTAGGCTGCGCTGGGTGCGGCAAATCGACCTGCCCGGGCTGTGGCGCGAGCAAGACTCCGGTGCTGCGCGAATACCACGAGAATTGCGTTTATTGGGCGGTATCTCAGCCGGCGACTACTTATTAATTGAAGGTCAGCGCGAACAACGCGGCGAATGGGTATTTCGTGGCGACCAATTGCTCCTGACCACGGAGCAAGGCCAAACTGAAGTATATGTTTTGCGCTTGTTCAAACCCGGCCAGATAAGCCTGCAGGCAGGCGAAAGCGACACTCGTTTGTTCCAAAAACAAGCCGATAACGTCATAAGCATGCAACGCCCCCCGCGCGAGTAGTGAGGTAGTCCTGTGAGTAAAAGCGACCATCAAGGCAATGAGTCAGTTTTCCTTGAACTGGCTCAGCGTGCTTTAGCGCTGCTACCAAACACCCGGCAAGTTGACTGGGGCGAGTCCTCGGCGGCGGTATGGTTGCCCGAACGTTGGCATGGTCGCTTGCACAGCGTCGAGCGGGTCGCAGCTACCAGACTTGGCGATTTGTTGCACGTAGAGCGGCAAAAGCAGCAACTAGTCGACAATACACGGCAATTCGTAGCGGGTTTTCCAGCCAATAATGCGTTGCTCTGGGGCGCGCGGGGGACGGGCAAATCGTCCCTTATTGCGGCGCTGGTTCAAGAGTTCTTCAGTCGCGGGCTGCGGGTAGTTGAAGTTGGCAAAGATGCGCTCTCGGATTTGAACACTGTGGTGCAACAGCTGGCAAATCAACCGTATAAGTTCATCCTATTTTGCGATGACTTATCATTCGAAGCCGCTGACCCGTCCTACAAAGTCCTAAAAAGTGCGCTTGAAGGTTCAATCTTCGCGTCGGCGTCGAACGTGGTGATTTATGCGACGTCAAACCGTCGCCATTTGCTGCCAGAGCAGATGAGCGATAATCAGCAGGCGCGTATGGTCGGCGGAGAATTGCATCAATCTGAAGCCACTGAGGAGAAGGTGTCGCTGTCTGATCGGTTTGGTTTGTGGCTGTCATTTTATCCCTTCAAACAAGAGGCGTATTTGGACATGGCAACTCATTGGATTGTCACGCTGGCGAAGGACTTTGGCGCCGAAGATCAGGCTTGGGCCGGTAACGTGGAAGAATATCGAGCTGCTGCGCTACGTTGGGCCTTGGCGCGGGGTGTGCGCAGCGGGCGCACCGCAAAACACTTTGCCCATCACTGGGTTGGTCAACAACTCCTCCGTGGTGCAGAAAATCCTAAAATTTAATTAAGGTATGTTTCTTATGATGCGAAGAATCATCTTGGCGATGGGTTCGCGTTGTCTTTTGCTGTTGGCATTAGCGCTACTTGGCAGCGCCCGCGCGGACACGCTTTTATTGCATAACGGTGACCGACTAAGCGGGACGTTGATTTCAATAGCCGATGAAACAGTTGTGTTTGAGACAGTCTACGCAGGGGTATTAAAGGTTGATCAGCGTGTGGTCGCGCAACTCGAAACAAGTCGGGCCTACAACGTGCGTGGCGCAGCATTTGAACAGCAAGGTCAGTTCCGAGTACTTGATGGTCAGCAGGGTGTTGGGCAGGTAGATAAATTTTCACCTCTGGACATCACCTCTATTCAATCGACCGATCGGGTTCAGCGGGTGGTGGCGATGCTGCCGTTGGATTGGGTATCGCGTGTCGATCTATCCGCAGTATTTTCGTCTGGTAACTCAACGACTGAGAGCTTTAATGCGCTTGCTGAATCGCGTTTAAAGCGATCTAACGCGGAGCATTTGGCAACTCTGCTGCGCAATACCGAAAAAGCAGAAGGGGTCACTAGCAAGGACCAAGTGGATCTATCCTACGGTTTCAAACGTTTCATCTCGCCACGATGGTATGGCTCAGCCAACGGAAACTATTTCCGCGATGAGTTGAAAGATATTGATCAGCGATTGTCTGTGGGTGCGGGTCTAGGTTTTCAATTAGCGAATAGCCGTCTTGGAGTGCTATCCACTGAATTAGGGGTTAGCGCGGTTCAGGAACGTTTTAATGGTATTGACCGGACCAACCCAGCAGCGCGCTGGGCGATTGATTTCCAGCGTTACTTCTTCGATCGGCAGGTGGAATTATTCCATCGTCAAACAGTCTTGGCGATCGCGTCCGAGGGCCGAGGACAGGTACTGACCTCCAGTACGGGGTTGCGTTTTGCGCTGAGTGAGCGAGTAGATACCGCGTTGCGCACAGATCTTAATTACGAAACCGACCCACCACTGGGCAGTCAAAACACTGACACCACATATACTCTCGGTATCGGACTAAAGTTTTGACTAAAAGTCCGGATATTTTGACGTTAACGATAACGAAGTCACGGGGTGGGCTTGACTGTGCGCATGGCCATTCATAGAATGCGCGCCTTCTTGATCGTCAGCCGCATTGAATGCAAGTGCAGTCGTCGTTACAGAAATCTGCGTCCCCTTCGTCTAGAGGCCTAGGACTCCGGGTTTTCATCCCGGCAACAGGGGTTCGAAACCCCTAGGGGACGCCACATCACATCTAGAAACAGCCCTCTAGGATCAACGTCCCGAGGGCTTTTTTTTGCCTCACAGATCGGTCCGGTTGCTTGTCCTCAGTTCCTTCTACTATTTTTCTAAGATACATTGGCGGACCTTGGAAGCGGAGAACAAGCATGTCCGAAACTGACGAAGCATCAGCCGCAGAAGAGGTCGCATCCCAAACCGTTCGATTTCAATTCCATGGCGATGGTCGCGANTTTTTCCGAATTTGGATTGTTAATTTGGTTCTGACTCTTTTGACCCTTGGGATTTATTCGGCGTGGGCTAAAGTCCGAACGAAGCGTTATTTCTACGGCAATACTGAGCTTGCTGGCGATCGTTTTGACTATTTGGCCAGTCCAATAGCCATTCTCAAAGGGCGGATAATTGCCGTGGCGTTTCTCGGTATCTATACCCTCGTCAGTTATTTTGCCGCTACATTTTCCTTTGTTTTGTTCATCTCACTTATGCTGGTTATGCCTTTTGTAGTGATGCGCGCAATCCGCTTTAACGCGGTTATGAGCAGTTGGCGNGGCGTTCGCTTTGGTTTTAGTGGCGAATTGCTGANTGCTTATAAGACCATTCTGCTTTGGCCTTTATTNGGCNTCGTTACCTTCGGTTTTGGTATGCCTTACGCATGGCATAAACAGAATCAATACCTCTACAACAATTACGCTTATGGTCAGACAGGCGCCGGTACCTCGGCTACGGCCAGTGACTTCTACACGGTGTTCTTCATGGTTATGTTCGCCAGTATAGCGGGTGGCGTTGTCTTCTTTGTCCTTGCGCTCTTGCCGGGCGAATCGATTGCGCTTTTGATCCTTGTTGGTGTCGGCTATCTGGCTTTTTATGTCCTAATCTACGTGGTTTTTCAAAGCACCTACTTTTGCGCGGTATACAACAACGTGCATATTAAGGGTAATCGTCTACAAACAGACGTTACGATCAGAGGCTTATTTGCTGTGGTGTTCCCGAATACCATTTTCACGATCTTGACGCTGGGGCTTTACTACCCCTGGGCGGCGGTGCGTTTAGCGCGTTACATGCAGGCCCACCTATGGATAGAAGCGGTGAATTTGGATGATTTTGTCGCAGCGGAACGCGCTAAGGAGAGCGCTTTAGGGGACGAGATCGGTGAAGCTTTCGACTTGGGTATAGGTATTTAGGCCGTGATGCAGTTTCAAGGGATCTATTTTGACGGTGTAACCAGTCTGGGGAAACCTGCCCAGCTGACGGCAGATACGCACTTCATAAGACTGTCGTGGTCTGACAATGAGCGGGTGGTGGAATTAAACGCGATACAGGTTGAAGCGGCCCTAGGTTCCTTGTCGCGCAAGGTGCTTTGGGGAGCAGACGATTATTTCGTTAGTGACGATCAGGCGCAATTAGATGCGCTTGCAAAACTCAGCGGCTCCGGGGGCATGCCTTATTGGCTTGCGCGTTTGGAGTCGAATTTCGGCGGCGTGGCGCTGGCGGCAGTGATCACGCTGGCGTCGCTGGTGTTTTTTGCGCTTTATGGTATCCCGCGCATGACGGCCGCTATTGCTCACCAACTACCCTGGGCTGTGAGTGCACAAATGGCGCAGTCGACTCTGACGAATTTGTCTCCGTTGCTGCAGCAGTCCGAACTGACCGAGGTGCGTAAACAACAGCTGCGGTCGTATTTTTCTGAACATGAGCGTGCTGATGCGCCGGCAGTTGACGTACACTTTCGGCAGGCAGGCGCATTTGTTGGAGCGAATGCGCTTACTCTCAGTGGCACCACGGTAGTGTTCACCGACGCCATTGTTGAATTGCTTCAGGACGATCAGCAGTTGTTGGCAGTNTTTCTCCATGAATTGGGTCATGCTCGGATGCGCCACGTAGAACAAACCGTTTTGCAGAGCGCTGGATGGGCGGTGTTCTTGACCTTCATAACCGGTGATATCGGTGGCGTGGGTGAATTGGTGCTGACACTGCCGTTTGCCGTTGGGCAGTCCGCTTACTCCCGAGAATTCGAGCGCCAAGCAGACGCGTTTGCGGTTGCCGAGTTACGACGCCTTGGTATTGATCCGGAGGTGTTTGCTCAAGCGCTTGAACGCTTAGAGCTCAGTCGTAATAGCGTTGCGGATTCTGCAGCCAGCGCAACAGAACAGGACGAGGACATAAACAAGGTGCATCGTAAGCTGTTGGAGTATTTGGCGTCCCATCCCATCACTGCTGATCGTATCGCCGCAGTTCGTGGTGTCCCAAGTCCATAAGCACTTGAGGATATGGCCGAGTTCGGTGCCGCAGCCTAAAACCTATAGTTAGATATTTAGAACATTATCCGTTCGATAGATTAGCGTGGACTGAGCCTCGATGATTGAGGTGGGCTTGGGTCCAAAGAACGTCAGCGTTTTAAAGCCTTGCTCGCGCAGCTTTGCGAGCAGAACCTGATACTCACAACGATGGGTATCATCCAATAAGATCACGCCTCTAGGCGCCAGAGCGCCAAGAGANGCTTCTACGCAAGCCACGCGGTCGAGCCCGTCAACTAAAATCAAATCGAACGGTGCTTGGTCGATAGGTGCCTGAATATACTCGGGCCCGGGAGAGACGCTTGTAAGGGCAGCATTCTTTGGCAAGTATGGCTGTAATTCTTGAACCCATTCCGGCACATGCTCAACGCTGGTTACGGATTGGGTTCGTGCGGCGAAATACAGCGTTGAAAAACCACTACCGTACTCAAAAATACGCAGACTACGGTCTAAACGCTCGTCGAGCAGACGGATCAGACTGTAGTTCAGCCATGGCAACGGCTCACCGTCTTTGTCGACCGGGCGGTTTTCACGAAAGGAACGGGCTAACCCGGTGCTATTAAAGAAAGATTGGGAATGGGTTCGCAAACGTAAGAAACGCAGTAATGCAGACAAGGCTGAGCGCGGTTTGCCAGGTGGTGTAGGTGTGCTGGAGTCTGTCATGTTTGATAAGTCGCTGTAGTGCAGACAGGGTAGTGGTAGTTGTGACGTTTCGGCAAGCCGATTAAGTGCATTCTCTGCAGTGAACTGGGCAAACCGTCGGGGTTTTGGCAGAATCAGGAGGTAGGGGATGAGTGTTGCTGTCTTAATGGTGGGTACACTGTCGCAAGAGCTAAAAGACTAAACAGAAGAATAGGGGGGAGCATGAAACCATCGCAAAACGAGTTTGATGTCGTGGTGGTCGGTGCTGGCTTCTCTGGCATGTATTTGCTGCACAAATTGCGTCAGGCTGGATTGTCTGCGCGGGTGCTAGAAGCCGGAAAAGACGTGGGTGGTACTTGGTATTGGAACCGCTATCCGGGTGCGCGATGTGACGTGCCGAGCATAGAGTATTCGTTCAGTTTTTCCTCGGAGTTGCAGCAAGAGTGGCAATGGACCGAGGTGATGGCGGCGCAGCCGGAAATACTTGATTACGCCAATCACATTGCCGAGCGCTTTGAGCTGCGCAACGATATAGAGTTTTCAACTAGCGTAACATCAGCGCATTTCGAGGAAGTTGAGCAGCGTTGGCATGTAAAGACTGATTCAGGCAACGAGTACGCAGCGCGGTTCTGTGTCATGGCCACCGGGTGTCTTTCGGTACCCAACACGCCACAAATTAGCGGCGCCGATGACTTTGCGGGTGATGTATTCCACACCGGTAATTGGCCTGCTGAGGGTGTAGATTTTTCCAAACGACGGGTGGGAATTATAGGCACCGGATCGTCGGCAATTCAGTCCATTCCTGTGATCGCCGAGCAGGCCGAGCACCTCACCGTATTTCAGCGTACGCCGAATTACACGATGCCCGCGCACAACGGTCCGCTGAGCGATGATTTTCGAAAACAAGCGATTGAGAATTACGACGAAATTAGGCAGCAGCAGCGTGAATCTCAAGTTGGCATTGTGGGGTATGGCTTNGGCTTTGGGGGCGCGGACAATGTCGAACCCACCGAAGCTATTTTAGAAACCACCGCGGCCGAGCGAGCGACATTAGTGGAGCAGGAAGGCTTTGTCGCGATTCGGCGTTTCGCCGATGTGGCCCTTGACCCGGCGGCAAACGAATTGGCCTGTGAAATGTATAGACAGCAGATCGGTCGTGTAATCGATGACTCCGACACAGCGGAAGCGTTGATGCCTCGAGGTTATCCGATGGGTTGTAAGCGCCCGGTGATCGATACCGACTACTACGAGACCTATAACCGCGACAACGTCAGCTTGGTCGATTTACGCAAAGGCACGATAGAAACGATTACCGCGACGGGCGTACAAACACAGCAAGGGCATTACGAATTCGACACCCTAGTTTATGCCACGGGCTTTGATGCTATGACCGGTGCGTTGCAGAAAATAGACATTCGTGGCCGGAGTGGCGAACGCTTAGTTGATCATTGGGAAGCGGGTCCGCGAACCTACCTTGGTTTGCAGGTTAATGGTTTCCCCAATCTTTTTACCGTGACGGGGCCAGGATCACCTTCGGTATTGAGCAATATGCTGGTGTCTATAGAGCAACATGTGGATTGGATTACCGAATGCATTGAGCATATGCGTGATCATCAGTTACAGCTCATTGAGCCCACGCTCGCCGCCGAGGAAGAGTGGGTGGCGCATGTAAATGAAGTCGCNGAGGGCACCATGTTCACCGCACCTTCGTGTAACTCTTGGTACTTGGGGGCCAATATTCCCGGTAAGCCACGCATCTTTATGCCGTATGTGGGCGGCGTCGGCGAGTACCGCAAAAAATGTGACGAAATCGTTGCGAANGATTATCAGGGTTTTGTTCTATCGGCTTAAATGATGGCGAGTGGCCGCTGTGGCACGCCTAGCCCTATGGATAAGGTTTGTTTCGAGTGGTTTTGCAAATAGACCTCGCGCAGCATCAGCAGTTCTCATAGACTGTCGCGCGTTGTCATTCTGGCGCATTTAATGTTGCAACCAAAAACAGCCTACTTAATGGCGATTTCGGCCTGGTATGGTGCCTTCGGTATGCAGTCCGTGGTGTTCGCNTGGCTGGTAACAATAGTTTTGCGAGAGCCTGCGGAACGGGTCGGCTTGGCGCAGATGTCGCTGTTATTGCCGGGTACGCTGCTGATTTTAATAGCCGGGGTTTTGGCGGATCGGATTGGACAGCGGCGCCAAGCTGCTTGGTCCCAGCTTTTCGCAGGTCTGATGCCATTATGCTTAGCGCTAGCTGTCTATTTGCAGGCGTTNAGTTTTGCGTTAATGGTCGNNTACGCGCTACTTATGGGTTGTGCTTCTGCCTTNCTNACCCCAGCGCGTGATGGACTGCTCAATCATGTGGCAGGGGGGGATGTCCAGCGTGCCGTTATACAGGCCAGCTTGTGTCAGTTTGGNTTCCAGATNTTGGGCTATTCGTTCGCCGGATTNGCCGATACGTTAGGCGCTGAGACCATTTTAGTGGTGCAAAGCGTGGTATTGTTTTTGGGTGTATGGGCCTATTTGAAACTTCGCGAAGTAGCNCCCTCAGCGACACCGGAAAACCCGCAAGAAGNCGTTCTCNCGAGCTTGCGCGACGGCGCCCGTACTGTGATTTCTAACCGACTTATGCGCACGGTAATGTTGCAAAATCTAGCAATGGGCTGCTTCTTTATGGGCGCATTTATCGTGGCGTTTCCATTGGTTATCCGCGAGGTGTTCGCTGGCAGTTCCGCTGATTTAGCGGGCCTNAACGCGCTNAATTCCTTGGGTTTGGTGGTNAGTCTCTTGGCGTTGTTAAGGCTAGGTTTTGTCGCCCGGGCCGGTCGTGCCTTAGTCATGGCTCAAGGATTAGGCTCGGTCGTTTTGCTGACGGCCGGACTAGTGAGTAATCAACCGCTGTTCATGTTCTTAGTGTTCATATGGGGTATTTGTGGCGGCATCGCTATGCCGATGTCGCGCACGTTAATGCAGCAATTGGCACCGCCAGCACAGCGCGCTCGAGTGATGAGTTTCTATGCCTTTTCTTTTATGGGTGCGGGGCCGATTGGTACCCTGTTTTGCGGCTATTTAGCGGATCTATTTGGTCCTCAGCAAACCATTGTCATCAGTGCGCTGTGCATGCTGCTTGTTCTTTTGCTAATTAGTCTTTCGAGTCCGCTGTGGGGCAGTAAGCTAGAGCAAGCTCAGGCTTAAGCAGAGTAATAACAGGGAGAAGCCGGTGCGACGGCGAGATTTTATGACGGCTGCTGGGGCTTTAGTCGCTGGCGGAATTTTAAGTGGTTGCCGCGGTGCTCGCCCGAGCCCGATTGTTCGAACCCAAGCAGGCGAAATACAGGGTGAGATTACCGAGGGGATACAGCGATTTTTGGGTGTGCCCTATGCTGAGCCGCCCTTTGGTCAGTTACGCTTTAAACCGCCGATGCCGCGTAAACGCTGGGATGGGGTATTTGTCGCCAACAAGTACGGCGCCATCTGCCCACAAACAGCACCATTGCGGCCCGTTGCTCTGGCGCAGGGCGAAGACTGTCTTAACCTGAATATCTGGACCCCAGATCCGAGTGCGACGGATCTGCCGGTGATGGTGTGGGTACATGGGGGTGAACAATTCTCTGGTTCTGGTTCGCTGCCGCAGTATGACGGTGCTCAATTTGCTAAAGAGGGCGTGGTTTTGGTGACCTGTAATCGCCGCCTTGGTGCCGAGGGCTATTTATATCTTGCATCGACGATGGACGGCGGGGTTGGTCCTGGCAATCTCGGCTTGCTCGATCAGCTGCAAGTATTGCGTTGGATACAAGACAATATTGCNGTTTTTGGTGGTGATGCGGGGAACGTCACGCTATTTGGTCAAGCAGATGGCGCGGCGGTAATCCANGCATTAGTAGCTACCCCCGCAGCGCGCGGNTTAGCTCGTCGAGTGATNCCACAAAGTGGTGCNTATGCAGCCCAGCTTCCAGAAAGCGCGCAAGTTAGCACTGATTTTGTGCTGAAGCAGCTGGGCATAAAATCAGGCGATCTCAAAGCAATCCAAACTGTGCCGAGCGTGCAGTTAACAGCAATGTATTCGGCGCTGCGGGCGCTTGAGCCGGCAGGCCCCTCACCTTACCTGCCGGTGATCAGTGAATCTATGCCGGTACATCCAGCAGACGCAGCACATGCAGGTTTTGGCCTAGATTTAGATTATTTAACTGGGACCTGCGCTGATGAGGTGACGTTTGCGTCAGCGCCTCAAACATCCATGCAAGTCGCGCAGATTCGCCGGCATGCAGAAAGGATTTTGACCATAGGATCAGTGGACCGTAAGCGCCTTTTATCGACCTATCGTGAGCAGCGATCGGAGTTAAGCGCTGAACAGGCTGAAATGGCCATGTTGGGGGATATATGGGTTCGGCTGCCAACATTGCGTGTCGCTCAGGGGCATGCCCTGAGAGCTGCGGGCAAGACTTACTGTTACTACTTTGCGTCGAGCGCGCCCGAAATGGCCGCAGCCCATGGTTCAGATTTGATTATGTTTGGTAATAAGATGTCTGCTGAGTCCCCGTCGCCAAATGAGGCAGCTGTCGAGGTAGGCGCCTTAATGCGCAGATCGTGGTGTAACTTTGCCCGAAATGGTGACCCGAGTATTTTAGGCTCGCCATGGCCGCAATACGACAACAAGCGCCAGCCAACAATGATAATCGCCAGTCAGCCAACGATAATTGATCGACCCTTTGCCCAGCAGAGTCGCATATTGGGCCGCGTAATGGCAAACAGTTGGCAAACGATGGGGATATAAGCAGTCTCAATAGACTGGCTTGAAATTCAGTCTGTGTGGGATTTAAAGCTAGCACTAAAAAGGGCCGGAAAACCGGCCCTTTTGCTCACTTAAGAGCAGCTCGTAGTTAAGGATCAACTACGCGAGATGACCCCTAAAACTTGCAATAGATAACACTGATCACCTCCTTTTAATAATTACTAATGGGACCCTGATTATGTGCTAGAGGTTGGATAAATCAAGCCCTTGGACGACAGATGTAGGAGATTTTTTTAGGCTGGAGCATGCCTTACTNAGTGANAAATGGGATAGCGTTTGACACGCACCAACACTTCTATAGAATTTCGCGTCCCAGAGCTAATGCTCTGAACTTTTAAGCGGGAATAGCTCAGTTGGTAGAGCACCACCTTGCCAAGGTGGAAGTCGCGAGTTCGAGTCTCGTTTCCCGCTCCAAATTCNTCAGCGNNCAACAGCGGAAAGCNAGTTNGCTTGCTTAGCGTTCGCCAAGCTGNCGCTGCAANTTTTCCGANNTCACGATNAGGACTCGAACAATACCTCTGGATTAACCATNGTTTTCATCTCTAAGACGTTGCCATTTGGGTCTTTGATGAAAAATGTCTCTTGCTCAAACCTATCNCCCACAAATCNACGATAGGGNGGGTCGAGNTATTCGACGCTATGNGCNTCGATCCTTACCTTTAGTGCTTGAAAGTCGGNTTCGCTAAGATGGGCACCNAAATGGGGTACGCTAACATTGCCCATGTCCACGTCATGCCTCACGCCGGGCAACTGCTCCTCACTCTGATGCAAGGTCAATTCGTTCCCCCAAAAATTAATGTCAACCCAGCGACCGGGTTCCTGATTACCCTCTGCGCAGCCCAAAATGTCGCAGTAGAATCGTTTCGTTTCTGCAAGGTCGCCAGCAGGAACGGCGAGGTGAAATGTATTAGCCATATTGTTCTTTTTCGCTCCCGAAAAGATTCTCTAATTAGCGCTACGCTTGGCTTCGCTTAACCGCGGATAGCCTGTATATCTTAATTGTCTTCTTATGCATTTTCTGGCTGCACGAATTTACCAAAAAACTCGCAGGCTTTGACATTGAAAATGAAATAAATTCTTATTTCGTTATGCTTTTTTCGCTAATTCCCCCAAACGGTAGGGGCATGTAACTCTTTATCGGTTGAGCTTTCGCTCTCCTCACAGTGAAAAGACGGTCACATAAAACGCTGGATGAGCAGGTTCGGACGCTGAAATCCAACGAATTTCAAGCTGAGTCCCGGCATAACAGAGGTTAAGCTAGTCGATTAAGTCCGGTTCAGTCGGCTGCCGATATCACATTGATTTATGCAGAACGGTAAGGGAGAAACATGAATTTTGCGTTAAGCGAACAACAGGATGCGTTTGTTGATGTTGCCGGGGAATTCGCCCGTGAGCAGTTGGCGCCGAATGCGGCGACTTGGGACGAACAGAAAATCTTCCCGGTAGACACATTGCGCGCTGCCGGACAACTGGGTTTTTGTGGAATGTATTGTCCTGCTGACGTCGGCGGCACCGGTCTGACGCGCCTGGATGCCGCTCTGATTCTCGAGGAACTGGCTCAAGGCTGCACGTCCACCGCTGCTTATCTTTCGATTCATAACATGGCCGCGTGGATGGTGGCGAAGTGGGGGACCGAGCAAGTTCGGCGGGACTGGGCGGGGGAATTAGCCGCGGGTACGAAATTGGCGTCCTATTGTTTGACCGAAGCCAATGCGGGTTCTGACGCCGCCTCCCTAGTCACCACGGCCCGGCGGGATGGTGAGGATTATGTGTTAAACGGCGCGAAAGCGTTTATCAGCGGCGCC
>PAFJ01000053.1 GCA_002704325.1 Gammaproteobacteria bacterium
CAATGCTTTGACCCGGAACGGTATCTGGTAATCCCGCTTCAAGTAGACACTGGCGCGCTGTATTGAAGGCACTGCTGCCCATCTGCAATGCCGCACCCATGATGACATCCTCAACTTCGGCCGCATCGACGCCGGCACGCTGTACCGCGTGTTTGATCGCGTGGGCGCCCAAACTTTGACCGAGCGTGTTGTTGAAAGCGCCGCGATACGCTTTGCCAATTGGGGTTCGGGCGGTGGAAACAATGACTGCTTCGCGCATAAGGTTTTCCTCGTTTTTGTTGTAATGACGGGTGTTGTGTTAAGCCGCAGCGAACTGCGCCAGACGCTTGGAAATCAATCCATCGGCCTCGCTCATAATTCGGTCAACCAACTCCTGAACACTGGGAATATCGTAAACCAATCCCGCGACCATTCCGCAAGACCAAGCGCCTGCCTGCATAGTGCCATCTTGCATAATCTTCGGATATACGCCCGCGACCTCGCCCGCAATATCCTCAAACTTTAGTTCTGCACCCATAGATTTCTCTTTCTCTAGCAACCGCTCAACGGCTTCATTGGTAAGCACTCGCTCAGTATTGCGCAGTGGACGCATTACCAAACGGGTATCAAGTTCAGACGCTGCAAGAATGGCTTGCTTCACATTCTCATGGACCGGCGCTTCCTTGGTTGCAATAAATCGGGTGCCCATGTTCATGCCCTCGGCACCCATGGCAAGTGAGGCAACCAAGGACCGAGCGTCGGCCATGCCACCTGAGGCGACAAACGGAATTTCCAGTTCATCAGCGGCTCGCGGCAAAAGGATAAAATTAGGAATGTCGTCCTCTCCCGGGTGACCGCCACACTCGAAGCCGTCTACCGACACAGCGTCACAGCCAATGTCTTGAGCCTTCATAGAATGCCGAACACTCGTGCATTTGTGGATAACCTTAACCCCCGCTTCTTGGAGCTGCGGAAGCCATTTCGCAGGATTATTACCTGCGGTTTCAACAACCTTAACGCCACTATCAATTATCGTTTGCACTAAGCCGGGATAGTCTGGCGGCGTAACTGAGGGCAAAAATGTAAGGTTCACGCCAAATGGCTTGTCGGTCATATCGCGGCAGCGAGCAATTTCGTTGGCTAACTTCTCTGGCGTGCCTTGGGTAAGCCCGGTAATGATCCCAAGCCCTCCCGCGTTAGACACTGCAGCCGCCATTTCCGCCAAACCGACGTAATGCATACCGCCCTGAATTATGGGGTGTTCAATGCCAAAAAGTTCAGTAATCCGTGTTTTCATNAAAAAACCTGTAAGTTATGAGTAGTTGTATGCAGGTTACNGCGTCAATGAATATTGATTAATGGATTGCATCAACANCAAGCAGGACGACCCTGTCTAGTAACCAAACGGTCGGATACGGTACCCGAATTCATGTCGTAATTGGTAAATTACGTGCGATCACTGCAAATATCGATTCAAAAGCGGCTAAGTCGCGCACCGGCAGGCCTGCCATCCTCGTCAACTCAAATACTCTGCAACAATTCACCCAATCGGTCAGCTGTCATTGTGACGCCGCCGCATACAATGATTAGAACAGAATCAACATCGGCTAAGTGGACTGATGATCGCGTAGCTGCGGCAATAGCGGCGCCACAGGCTGGCTCAACCAAAATCCGATGTTCATGCAATAACGTTTCGCACCCACGCAAAGCAGCCCGGTCACTGATAACCTCGCTGATAATCAGATGGCCTCGGGCACTAACCAGCGCCTGTTCACAAACCTGGCGTGCGCCTAAAGAGGATGCAACGCTAGTAATCGCCGGCAACAGCACAGCCGAACCTGCTGCTATTGCGGCGGCAAAAGACTCGGCGCCCCGAGTTTCCATCGCCAAAACCGGCACATCAGACCAGCCAAGCCGCTGCATTCCCGCAACCACACCAGACAGCAGCCCACCGCCGCCAACGGACAACACAACAGCACCAGGCTTAATGCCGGCGCGCGCCACTTCATCGATCATGGTGCCGTGTCCTTGCCATAGTAAGGGATGATCGAAGGGGTGAATAAACGCCTCGTCGGACGCTAATGATTCTTGAGCGTGAGTGTTGGCTTCGTACCAAGACGCGCCGTAAACGGTCACTTGGGCACCCTGCGCAAGTATCAACTTACGCGCTTCTAGCGGGGTGCTCTGTGGAACAACGACGCGAACCGGTATCGACAGCTTGCGCCCAACATAAGCCACCGCGATCCCTGCATTACCCCCGGAAGACGACACCAAGCCACGAGCCCCTGCTGTCACTTCATGCTGACACAGCACCGAAATGCCACGCAGCTTAAATGAACCCGACGGTTGCATGCTCTCCAACTTCAGCCATACAGGCTTACCCAATCGCTCAGACAAGGGTTCAGAAAGGATCGTCGGCGTTTCGATATACAGCATCGACATAACTATATGCGTTAAAAGCAGCAACGAGCCAGAGCATTCGAACTAACATGGAATAAATGGCAGATACGCATGTCGGTTCCTAGAACAGGAAAAATTTCTGAGCCGACTTATTCAAACAGCATTGCGCGCGAGGCGTTCTGGTGCTGGACAAGATAGGCCATTAATGCGGATTATTGTGCGCTCACTAAGAATTTAACAAGGCAAGGATTCCCATGGCCGATCAAGACACCTACACACCACCAAAAGTTTGGCAATGGAAGAAAGACAGCGGCGGACGTTTTGCCAACATTAATCGGCCGATAGCGGGTTCAACTCATGATAACGAGCTGCCGGCAGGAGAACATGATCTGCAGCTGCACTCGCTGGCCACACCGAATGGTGTCAAGGTCACGGTCTTACTCGAGGAACTTTTGGAATTGGGCGTTGCAGCCGCAGAATACGACGCTTATACGATCAACATCGGCGAAGGCCAACAATTTAGCAGTGGTTTTGTCGACATCAATCCTAATTCAAAAATACCGGCTCTGTTAGATCGCAGCACCACGCCCCACACCCGAGTGTTCGAATCCGGCGCAATCCTCGTGTACCTAGCGGAAAAGTTTGGCCACTTCCTACCCACAGAACCAAGTGCCCGGGCGGAGTGCATGTCCTGGCTGTTCTGGCAGATGGGCAGCGCGCCTTACCTCGGCGGCGGCTTTGGTCATTTCTATGCCTATGCGCCAATGAAAATCGAATATTGCATCGACCGCTACGCAATGGAGGTAAAACGTCAACTCGACGTACTCGACCGCTGTCTGAGCGAGCGCCAATATCTATGCGGCGACGACTACACCATTGCGGATATGGCGAACTACCCTTGGTACGGCGCACTGGCCAAAGGCAAGCTTTACGGATCCGGAGAATTTTTAGACGCCGCGAGTTACACCCATGTAAATCGTTGGGCCGATGAAATCGAGGCTCGACCTGCCGTTGAGCGGGGTCGTCGCGTGAACCGCCCATGGGGTCCAGAAGAAACTCAGGTTGTTGAGCGCCACAGNGCTAAGGACTTCGAGATTAGCGACGGGTCTGCTTAAACAGTAGGGGGCCGCAGCAACTTATGTTACGGCCCACTGATCACTTCTCTTACATGCGGGTTCCAGTGCTCTGAGNATCGAACCGGCTCTGTCTGCCTGCTAATGGTCTAGCAGTCTGTGCGAACATGCGCTCCTGAGCTCGACTCAAGCCCTTGAATTTCCGCGTCCGTTCCAACGGTTAGGCGTCCACCGCTGGATATCCTGCCGGATACCGCCTCACTCGCTCCGCATGCATCAACAAATGCACCGGACGATATGCCCACAATCAGCTCTCGAACAATGACGTCGTCAGCTAAACTTACCGAGCCTCCAGAGGAAACAGTGAGATCAGCTTGCTGCAGCTCTAGCTTAGCGTTCATGACAAATCCAGCCCCTGACGAAGCTCGCACGCTAAAACGCCGGATGTCGCCGTCCATATCCACTATTCGCATCCGGCTTCCCGAACTTATNTCTGCAGCCACATCACCACGATTGATCTCACAATCAGCAATATGTGCGACAGCACCAGAGGAAACCGCGAAGGACTTTGGCAGTGATCGCACGACCATCTGCGCTGCAATCGGACCTNCCCAATCGTACGATGAGGAGGACCAACCTTGCCCCGCACGAGACAACCGCAACGAACCTTCGCGATTGGAAAATTCAAACGCGTCTTCAGAATCCGCTTCAAGCCGCAATGAATTGGTATTGCCACAACGAAGATCCAAATCGATGCCCGTGCTCACGTCCACATCCCGCACCGTATCCAGCTCATATACAAATTCTTCAGCATGACTTGGCAGCGACCCAAACATCANCGTCGTCAACGCCAGCAACGCATATATCCGTACCGTACGTATTAAAAATATATTCCTCATAGGTCACCTATTATCTATTCTGTTAGCAGCACTATACGAAAGGGACTTCCCCAACGCTTTTTCAATCACTCTTTAACCAGTTCAGAATTCGTGCCAAGTATTTGTCAGCGCTAAGCACATGAAATCTAGGGCTTTATTGGAGCGCACGATCACATCGGCCCAAGCTCTTGGCTGTTTTAACCATTTACTGGCTTTTTTTACCATCACGGGTCATTAGATAATCAGCACTTGGACGACTAAACCACCAGGCTATAGTGCTCTACCGTGGGGAACGGATCGTAAAAATGATGCAAGGCTTCACGCCACGACTGATATTGCTCGGAGTTACGAAATCCCTCAGTGTGGTCTTCAAGCTGCCGCCAATGCACGAGCAAAATATAGCGATTGCCTTGTTCTAAGCACTTACGTAATTCGTGCCCTAAATAACCGTCAACACTTTGGATGTAGCGTGAGGCATCAGCAAAAGCCCCTTCAAACTCAACCTCCCGCCCTGCAATCACATCGAGAATCGCCACCTCAAGAATCATCTGCGTTACCGACAATTAGTTAAAACTATCCTAACTATCCAAAAGACTGCGCAACAACGGCAGATGCTGGCGCCCCTGAAAAGGTTCAGACTCTAACAGATACGTTGGGCTGAAAGAAATCCCCTGCCCGGCCAGATCCTCACGCTGACTTTGGGCCTGGGCGACTCCGGANGTCTCGACGAATCCGGCGAACCCGGACACCTCAATACCCAACCCCGCCAAAACCTCTGCAATAGCTGCTACTGAGTCAATATTTGCCCGTTGCTGCCAATAACGAGCAAATACTGCAGTTACGTAGGCATCCGCATCGCCTTGCTTATCGATTACCCAAAGCAACCCGGCCGCGGCGAAGTCAGTGCGCTGGGCATCATGCAGGCCAGATAGCTCATGAGCGGCATAACGTCGCAAGTCATCCAACACATATCGGCCCCGGGTATATTTATGCAACGCTCCTCGGTCTGGCTTTGCACCGGGGTCTATCGGCTCACGCAACGCGGCAGCCCGGATGATTCGCCACTGCAGACCTATACCCGCATCCCGTGCCATCGCGATGGTGGGTTGTACTGCCAGGTAGGCACCAGCACTTTTAAAGTCAACGCACACTGTTAAAGACCTGGTCGCGGGCGGGGTACGCCGAGCATCAAAGCCACTTTCATAGGCGATGTCCGGCGCCGGGCCTTGCTCGCCAGTCAGGTGCCACGCGATNCGTGGCAGATGCTCTCGTCCAAAATAACGCTGTGTTGTCGCACCATTAGCATCCTGCAGAATGTATGTGGGCACGCCGTAGACACCGGCCTGAAACGCCGAATGCTGAAAGTCGGCGTTAAAGTCCAGACCATCCCCGTCGGCATAGGCGCGAAAGCCCGTCACATCTGCACCAATTCCACTTAATACGTCTTCGATGACGTCCAACTGCTCAACGTCCATCTCGCGTTTCCAAAACGGCTCATAGATCGCGTCGATGTAGCGATTAAGCAGACTATCCGGCCGGCACTGTTCTTCTAGGCTTGCTTGTTGCTTGAGCCAAAACATTCCGATTGCTGGCAAATCGGTATTCCAGATCTTAACTGTGCCACGCACGGTAAGACTGCGTAAGTTAGCGTAGCGGCGACAATCGAAATACGCATATTTAACACCTGACCATTGCTCGGGGCTGCGGCTTTGCTGGGCGACTTTACCGTTGTTGCCGAGCTTTGCCGAACCCAAGTAACTTGGAATATCGAGTACAAAGGGGCGCCAATCCGCGACTAGGCCGAGCTGCGCCAACATCTCACGGGTTGGCTGTATCGCTAAGTAAGCGTATGGGCTTTTGAAATCGATGTAGATGATCAACGGCGCTTGGGAATGCAGAGGCTGCATAATTACTCCTCGCCCGGCGCATACACACGTTGCAGGTGCTTTTGCAAAGCAGCCTCGGAAAACAATGGGTCATGCAAAATTTCCTTCGCATAATCCTCAGCTTGATCACCGTAATGGGGCGACGTCGCATCCAAAGTAGCGCTGCCAAATTGATGCACACCCTCGATTTTTTGCGTGCCATCCGCCGCCCAGGAGACCAAATAATACAATCCATCGCCGGCAACATTTGTCAGGAATCCATTATCTTCTATACCTCTGCCATAAATAGCCCGCAGAATGTCGGGGCCACCGGCGACCGGCAGATTGAGTTCGCCCCGAACATGGCGATTCACCTCNCCCCAAGGCGGATCAATGCGTCCTGTCGCCCCCACAAGCATGTCAACACAGCCGCCCAACACTTCCGCAATCTGTTGTGCGCTATGCGCGGCGCGCTCATCGTCGCGTTCAGCGCGCAAAAATACGCAAGTGCCCAAGGCCGCAGCGTTATTATCAAGGTCCGTGCCCAAATCCCAATTTGCCAGTAAAGCTTGAGCTTCAACTAATTCCGGCTCGGCAAATTGCGTCGCCGCTACCTGCTGCAGGTAAGAAACATAGGGGGCATTTGGCGAGTAATATTTATCGTGCTTAATGGCTGAGAATTCAGCCTCAGAAATCGGNCCTAATTCAGCAAACAGTTCAAGTCCACGCTGAGCTCNATTGGTCATGTCCATCTGAAACCCGTGTCCGGGCGCAAAATCTTCAGGCCGCGGATTATCTGCAGGAGCGGTAACATTAAAGGGCGTTTGATTAGCGCTGTGCACGAACCCGGACTTGGGATTAACCACCTGCGGCAACTGGGAAAAGCCCAGATTTTCTTTCCATATCAGAGTTGAATCGTCGCCCGGCAGGTACTGGCTCCAGTCATAGCGGGGATCGCGTCTTGGGGTAAGCGAGTTGTGCAAGAACATAATGTTGCCGTCTTTATCGGCATAAGCAAAATTAAAACTGGCAAACGACATCATGGCCATAGCTTCTCGCCACTCTTCGAAATTTTTGGCTTGATTCATTCGATACCACTGTTCGACCTGCCGCAGCTCACCCATCCCCGCGTATCGAATCGCATAGGTCCCATGATCTGTGCGCAGCACCGGCCCGTGCTCGGATGCCAAAACTTCGCGGCTTACTGTCCAAGGCAAAAACCCCCACAGCGTCAGTTCGATGTCCACCTCACTACGCTCTAAATCCCGCCATTCCCCGTCTAAAAGATACTGGTTTTCGTTTTCCGGATTGATGTCCAAGACAAACACATCAACCAAATCAGGCTGATTTACCGTCGCGCCCCAGGCAATATTTTCTGTAAAGCCAACACTGATCGACGGACCACCTGGAAATAAGCCTCCCATTACATTCAAACCGGTTTGGCTTTGAATATGCGCTTCATACCAAGCTACCGGACCAGTAGTCGGCTGATGAGAATTGATTGCCAACCGAGTGGCGCCTTCTTCCGAGAAATGCGGCGCGATCGCAAACGCATTAGAACCAATCGGCAGACCGCCAATCTCAATATCCTTAAGGTCGACAACCTCGGCAGCCACTTCGCCCGGACGACTGATCTGACGCTGACGTTCAGCTGCGTTAACTTCACGCACAACACCTTCAAAGCCGTAAAACATCAAATGCCGTAACATAAAACCTGCAACAACATCCTTAGCCGTTACCGGTAACTTGCGCTCATCCACCTCTTCGGGATGGGTTGCTGCGTAGAAGTTCAGCCCATCCGCAAAAGCTTCGACATAGGCTCTGGTGTCTGGGCTTAGATCCCACTTATAGTTTTCGTGGAGAGTTTCCCATAGGCCTAACCACTTCACTAGATAGTCGGTAATGGCGCCATCCATACCTGAGAACAACGCACTATTACCCCGATAGAACGGCATAGCGTCCTCTATGAGCTGCCAATTATCCTCAGCCTGAGCGTAGGCAAAGCCAAACGCTGTATCTGGATCGGTGCTGCCAAGAACATGCGGAACGCCACGCACATCACGCCGAATAACCACATCGTAACGCTGATTTAGCTCGGCATAACGTTCCGCCTCAAAATTGCTATTCTGGCAACCGCTGGCCATCGCCATAACAGCAGCAACATAACTCAACCGGATTAACGCATTCATTATTCACTCCCAATCGAAAAGCATTTCCTCAGACCATTAAGCGTGCCATACCGGCCGCGCGCTTGGAACGAGTTGCCGTGCAAACAGCCAGTTTTTACCGCGAGCTCGAAGATTACCAAGTCGCAGGCGCAACCTAAAAACTTGCAGGCTGTGAGCTTTTCCTTGACATCGCGTCGTACAGCCCCCACTGTGCGCGGCTCGGGCCCTAGCCCCACTTATCTGACCCGCTGGTAATGCGGGTAAGCAACGTAAACGAAGCCAACCCCACCGTCAGTGTTGTCGTCAACTAGACTCGGTGCGTGCGTTCGCTTATCCGGACAATTTAATGTCAGATGATCTATTCGCGGACCTTGGTCTGCACACGAGTTTTTGCCGTAGCGTCGCGAAATTAGGCTTTAAACAACCAAGCGAGATTCAATCCGCCGCCATTCCCAAGGTTTTAGCTGGCCAGGACGTTCTAGCTATTGCACAAACGGGGACCGGCAAAACAGCGGCTTTCGGACTGCCGTTGCTGCAACAAATAACTGAGATAAAAAGGGGGCGGGCAAAACCGCGCTGTCCACGCTCATTAATCCTAGCTCCAACCCGCGAGCTGGCGCTACAAATTCATGATGAACTGAACAAGCTATGCGCCGGCTCCAACTTACACTTCGCTTGCGTTATTGGCGGCGTTAACCAAAACCCCCAAGTAAAAAAACTACGTGCTGGGGTCGACGTTCTGATCGCCGCGCCCGGACGCTTACTCGATCTTATGAATCAGGGCCATATCACTCTGGATGAGACTGCATTTCTTGTCCTGGATGAATGTGACCGATTACTCGACATGGGCTTTATTCCAGACGTTCGCAGAATCGTCAAAGCTATGCCGAAACAACGCCAGTCACTGCTTTTTTCCGCGACCATGCCAAAAGACATTGTGCGTTTTGCAAATGAGGTACTGGATAAGCCGGCGCGAATCGACGTTTCACCGAAAGAGATCACNGTTGCCAAGATCGACCAGTACGCGATCATGGTCAGTAACGCACAAAAGCGTGCGGCACTTGAAACGCTACTGCGCGATCCGCAGATGCAACGCGCAATTATCTTTACGCGCACCAAACATGGCGCGAACAAAGTCTGCCGACAACTTAATAGTTCGGGTTTCGTCGCCGAGGTGATTCACGGCAACAAAACCCAAGCGGCGCGCCAACGCGCGTTGCAAAATTTTAAACACGGCGACGCTTGGATACTGGTCGCTACAGATATCGCGGCACGCGGCATTGATATCGATGACGTGTCACATGTGGTCAATTATGAACTGCCACATGAGCCAGAGAGCTATGTACACCGCATTGGCCGCACCGGGCGTGCTGGAGCCACAGGCGTTGCCTGGGCGCTCGTAGACCCTGCCGAAAGAAGTCGGCTGCGTAACATTGAACGACTGACCCANAAAAAGCTCGAAAATCTGCAAATTGATCTCGCCGAAGTCGAGCAAAAAATCGACGAAAAAGGAGCAGCAACCAAGCACGCGAACAATGCCGACGCTGGTAAAAAGCCGCGTCAGCGAAATACCAAAGCAAGAGCGCAAAAACAGCCCAATCAGAAAAAACCAACGCGCAGCCGAGCAGCGCAGACCCGTGGGAACCCGCAATCAGCCCGAGGCAATGAGCTGAATGACAACTCGGGGCCAGCAACATCCATGCGCGCTGAAGAACGAGACGTCAGCCAACCAGATACGCCCAAAAATCGCCAAAGCGGTGCCAGCAAAGGTCGCGGCAGCCCCAATAATCAGCGGCGGCAGATGGTCAAGGGAAAAAATACACAGGCNAANAACGGCGACAAAGACAATGATCAAGGTGGCAACCGTACCCCGCGACGGCGGCGCCGAACTGTNGCCTAACCAATCGCCCTATTCGCAGCGTTGGCTCGAGCTCATTCAGACTAGGGATTCNTTAGTTAGCGCGGCGAGCTCGCAGAGACCGGCCTTTGACTTTATATTGGTTCAGCTGCTGCAGCGCTTGCGCAACCACCGATGAATGCACGGCGACAAAGGTAGATTGATCTAACAGATCAATTTTCCCCACGAGCGCACCCGTTACTGAAGCGTGTGCAGTCAACGCTCCCAGAATGTCGCCTGGACGAAGCTTGTGCCGACGACCGCCGTTTATTTCCAGTGTGGTATAGAGCGGATCCGGCAATGGTCCGAGAGGCGCACGATCTGGTATTTGCAAAACTGCCATCGGCCCCTGCTGCATAAAGGCCTCGATACTGTGTAAACGGTTCATATCGCGATCTGCGACTAGGCTGATTGCGCTACCCGTTTCACCACCACGACCCGTACGCCCTATACGGTGTACATATACCTCCGGTTGCGCCGGCAGAGTATGGTTAAAGACCGCATCAACGGAATCGATGTCCAAGCCCCGAGCCGCGACATCGGAAGCGACCAGCACATTGGCGCTGCCATTGGCAAAGCGCACTAGAGTTTGCGTACGCTGCTGTTGCTCAAGATCGCCGTGCAATGTCACAGCCTTCATACCCTCGCGACACAGTCGCGCACTGACTTCGGCGCATTCGATCTTGGTATTACAAAACACCATATTGCGCTCACCACCGAAGTGAGCAAGCACGCTAACCAGGGCCTGGTCACGCTCCCGAGCATCAATACCACACCACTGCTGCCGAATTGGCGGCGCGGCTTCATGGGTGGTGACGTCCACATGCACAGCATCATCGCTCAAACCCTGGGCGAGACTCTGCACGCCTTCTGGAAAGGTTGCTGAGAACAGTAATGTTTGCCGGGGTTGTGGCAAATAACTACAAATTGCATCAATTTCGTCAGCAAATCCCATATCCAACATACGGTCAGCCTCATCAAATACGGTAATCTCTAACCCATGCAGATGCAGTGTGCCTTTCTGCAGATGCTTCAGCACCCGCCCTGGCGTACCCACGATAATATGCGCGCTGTGCTGCAATGAGCCTATTTGCGGCCCCAGAGGCACGCCACCACAAAGGGCTANCACTTTTGTGTTGGCAAGATTTTTCGCTAGGTCNCGCAGACTCTGAGCCACTTGCTCCGCCAATTCTCGCGTCGGACACAAGACTAAGCTTTGTACATGGAATGCTGAAGAATCGAGGTGTTGCAGACAGGCAAGAGCGAACGCGGCGGTTTTGCCACTGCCCGTGCTCGCCTGCGCAATCACATCTTTGCCCGAAATAAGCGAGGGTAAACTTGCTGCCTGCACCGGTGTCATAGTGTCGAAACCCATGGCGTCCAGCCGGGTAAGCAGTTGGGGCTTTAAAGCCAATTTAGAGAATAAATTTTCGCTCATGCAAGTGGCTTAAGTTGGATGGCATAGTATCCCACAGATACACCACCAAACGGCCATCGAAAGGCACAAATCGAAGCCTAGGAGCGTACGGTATGTGTCTCAAGAAATGACTCTGCCGCCGCGAAAATACTCTGACGGCGCTCGGGCTTTAACTTGTCGAGCGCTTTTGGCATCAGCGCCAAGCGCGGATTCCCCTGAAAGAAACCTCGGTGGTTGTCGATAAAGCGCCAATACAGACCGTCGACCACATCACACCAATCACCACGTCCATAGTCGCTCATTTTCAATAAATAATTTGAGCCGCAAATATAGGGCTTGGTGGCAAAAATACCGCCATCACTAAACANACCCATTCCATATACATTGGGACCCATCACCCAAGGGCTGGCATCAACATACATTTCCATAAACCAGCGATGAGCGGCCGTTGGCCGAATTTCACACAGATTCATTAAGTTAGCGACCACCATGAGCCGCGGAATGTGATGATTCCACCCCAGTCGCGTGGCGGTCTGTATTGCATGATCCAGCGGCACAATGCCCGTATCGCCGGTATACCAACTTTTACCAAGCTGCCGTTCATGGCCCCAAAAATTCAGCTGCTGCTGTTGCTCGCTATAATTTTGGTATACGCCGCGGATAAATTCTCGCCAACCGGCAATTTGCCGCACAAAGCCTTCCAAACTTGGCAATGGCACATCCGCAGTTTCAGCGCGCTGCAACGCTGCCGCGAGCACCTCACCTGGCGTGAGTAACCCAATATTCATCAATGGGCTTAGCGCACTATGAAAAAGCGTATCCGTTCGCAAACTCATAGCGTCCTCATAGGGTCCGAATTGGGCTAAGCGCCGATCTAAAAAATCGTCTAACCAAGCCAACGCACCAGCGCGCGTACTTGGCCACCAGAACTCTCGCGCATCGCCTGGATGATCAGCGAATACCTCCGAAACTAGGGGAATCACGTCAGCCAAATGATCATTGGGAAAAGCGTTAGGCAAGTCAGGTGGCACTAGGTCGCGGGGCAGTTTTTTGCGGTTTTCTGAATCGAAGCTCCATTGCCCACCTTCCGGCTGGCCTTCAGAGTCAACCAAAATGCCTAGATTTTGGCGCTGCTGTTTGTAAAAACGAGCCATTAACAGTGTTTTGGTTTGCCCGGTAAATTCCTTGAAAAATGCCCTACTGGTCAGAAACATGGGCGACTGAATCTCGTGACGAAGCACGCCGACCTCCTGACAAAGCGCCTTTACTCGCGACTGCAAAGGTTTGCTTTCGATCTCCAAGTGCCAAACTTGGGCGCAATCTGCGTCTTGTAAGTACCGACAAAACCGCCGTTCAAAAGACTCGCCAGTTTCGTTAAGCGTTTGATAATGCACAGCAAATCCGGCCGCTTTCAAATCATCCGCGTACTGGCGCATAGCCGCCAGTACCAGCACCAATTTTTGCTGGTGGTATCGATAATGGCGNCAGAACTCAAGATCTTCTGCCATGAAGATTGAAAAGTTCCCGGGCGCATCGGGCAAGCTTTCTTTTAGCTGGTCGATGGGCACCAGCTGGTTACCCAGAATTAGCAATATCTTTGCTGAACCGGTCATGATTTGGCCGCCGCACTCGAATTGACTCGTAATGTCGGCTGACAAAGTCTGCACAGGTAGATCCGTCGCCCACTAACATCTATTCGCTCAACTGGGTTGTCGCAGCCAAAACACGCCTCGTTTTGGCGGTCAAATATAGCGAATCGGTAATGTCGCCGTGACAACCCGGCGCGACGAGCGCGCGCCACTCGAGACGCTTTATTGGTAATTCCAGAAGTAGCTAACGACTGACGACTAAGGTCAAGGGTAGCCCGAGCAAGCCGCCCTAATTGTCTTCGCGACACATCGCAGGGTCGATCAAACGGGCTGACCCGAGCTTCAAAAAGGATCTCCGAGCGCAAGTAATTTCCTATTCCCGCAACGAACCCCTGATCGAGGTATAGCGCTGCAAAGGTGCGCCGTTGAAACCGCGGCGCCTCAAGCAGCGCCAGGATATCGCGCCAATGCACGTCCGCATCGAGGGCGTCAGGACCTAATCGGGCGAGATATTTCTGTAGCGGCAGNCTTTCCGGAGTCAATACTTCAATATCCGAAGCGCTGTACAANAGCGCGCTGTGGGTGGCGGTATGAATCGCAACTCTTAACGTGCGATTCGTTACAGGCAATTGGTCGCGCGGCTTTATGTACCAGCGTCCATAGAGCTGGTTATGGCTGTACAGCGTCAGTTCATTCGAAAATCGTGTTAGCAGTGCCTTGCCGCGACTACTAACCCAGTCAATCCGCTGTCCGCTGAGGACTTTTTTGAATCGCCGTAAATGCGGCTGCGCAAACTCCACCAGCTCCGCCTCACGTCCGCCTAGCACCTTATCTATACGCATCGCAGCGCGACGGATTTCCGGGCCCTCAGGCATGTTTGAGGCCCCCTTTGTTACGGCGGCAACGCTCAGAGCAATATTTAACCTCGGGCCAATCTCGCGCCCATTTCTTGCGCCAGACAAAAGTCAGCCCACAGGTCTGACAAATCTTTTCCGGAAGATTTTGTTTTCGCACGTTATCGAGCATCCAAACTGCGCGAGCGCGCAGCTTGCACGCTCAGTGAAACAGTAAACGGACTTTTGCGCAGGCTATGAACAGCCCGCGCAACGGTACCTTCTTTNCATCAAGTAAATCGCGATAGACGTCTATAACCTGTGAACGGCTCAGACCCAAGCCACCACGGTGGCGTGACAACGCATGCAAAACCAAGCTGGCTTCCCAAGTCCAGGGTCGCCCGTATTGATAGCTTGGGTCCGGCACTCCAATCGGCCAAATACCGAAAAACACTAAAGGCACCTGCAACTGTTCGAGCCAGCTCAACCATTCGTATTCCGAAGCAACAGTCAGTTGACCATCCTCTATGCGCAAGTCGCCGTACGACCAGTTGATACCGTCAAAGCTTCGATGACGACATCGATACGGCGCTTTCACACAACTTTTATTCACCAACACCGGCGACTAAGCGGTCAACAACAAAATCACATTGCGCCTATTCTAAGTACAACGTAACCACCCAATTTGGGCTGCTCCTCGGCAGCAAACTCAGCTTTTCTCAGGCATCGAAGACTAGCGATCAGAATGACCTGCGCTGCCGTTCTTTTGCTCCAGAAAGAACAACCAAATCGTCGGCACCAAACCCAATACAACAATAATCACGGCGGCCGTTGCTGCTTCACTTAGACGCTCATCTGAAGCGAGGCGGTACACACGCGTGGCCAGAGTTTCGAAATTAAAGGGCCGCAAAATCAGCGTGGCGGGCAGCTCCTTCATTACATCTATAAAGACCAATAACAGGCCACTGAGCACTGCGGGACGCAACAGTGGCATGTGCACTCGCCGCAGCACGCCTGCAGGCGAATTCCCCAAAGTTCGGGCAACCGCGTCCAATTGCGGATGCAGCTGCGTCATGGCGGTTTGGGTGCTATTGAACGCCACAGTCAAGAACCGCGAAACGTAAACCAGAACTAAAGCAAATACCGACCCTGTTAAGAGTAAACCGACCGGCTGCCCTGTGGACTGAGTTAAATACTGCGCCAGGCTGCGATCTAAATAGGACAGCGGCAACAACATACCCACAGCCAGCACCATCCCGGGCAAGGCATACCCTAAGGTTGCCAGCCGAACGCCATAATTGAGCCAACGATCATGGCGTAATCTTTCGGCGTAATTAAGCAATAGCGCTACCGCTGCACATACGCCTGCGGCAATTACTGCAACACCTAAACTATTAAGGCCATAGTTATAAAAGCCTCGGCCCAGCAGCGGGTCGCCTTGCGCAATGGCATACCAAAGCAAGGTACCCACTGGAATAACGAAGCCGCCAAGGACAGGGAGCAAACATAAACCGGTAGCCAGCAGGCCATAGATACCGCCCAGCGGCGTCTTTGCTGCAGCCACGTTACGCGACAGCGGATTAAATCGCTGACCACGTCGAGCAGATTGTTCGAGCACCACCAAAAGAGCAACCAGTAAAAATAGGCAACCCGCCAGTTTCAACGCCGCGNCGTGTTCGCCCATCGCATACCAAGTACGAAAAATACCGGTTGTAAACGTAGCCACGCCGAAGTGCTCTGCGACACCATAGTCGGCGATGGTTTCCATCATAACGAGAGCTAACCCGCCAACGATTGCCGGACGCGCAACGGGCAACGCCACATACCAAAACACCTGCAGTCGACCAGCCCCTAATACTCGGGCACTCTCATAAAGCGCCCCAGCCTGACTCTGAAAGCTGGTTCTCGCTAACAGGTAAACATAGGGGTATAAGACGAGCCCGATCACAATGCCTGCCCCCCCAAGCGATCGTATCGCAGGAAAATAGTAGCCGCCCATCTCTAGGCCCGCCCAACTGCGCAAGATCATCTGCACCGGCCCCGTCGCATCAAATAAATCTGCGTATACATACCCCACGACATAAGCGGGGGCGGCCAACGGCAACATAAGCGCGACGTTGAGCACGTTACTGCCTGGGAATCGATAGTGGGCGGTCAACCAAGCAGCGCCAACACCTATGCTGACCGTCAAACCGGCCACAATTAACATCAGGCCGAGCGTGTTGGTAATGTACGTCACAAGCACTGTTTCTATTAAGTGGGCCCAGACATCCGTAGTCGGAAAAAACAGCGCAGCAACCACCACCACAAGTGGCAACGCTACAGGAATGGCAACCAGCACCGCCATTACAGACCAAGCCGCCGAACCGGAATTATTCGCGGGCTGTATTAAGGTTGGCCTAGAGTCCATAGCCGTCAATTTTCAGGTTCCTTGTCACTAGGTTTTCTTCGGCTTGTCACGGGGTTGAACACCACGACAGCCTATAGCTTGGATGCTTATCGTAACTTTTCCACAGCGCAGTTACACTGCACGCCCTATGAGCATTCGATTTACCGACTTAAGTCATCACTTTGATGGCAACGCCGTGCTAAACAACATCAATCTGGAGATCGCTTCTGGCGAGATCGTTTGCGTACTTGGGCCATCGGGCAGCGGTAAGAGCACCTTATTACGCATTATTGCGGGCTTGGAGTCTATTCAACAGGGTCGCTTAACGGTAGACGATACACTTCTAGCCGACTCTCAAGTAAACCCACCACCAGAACAACGCTCGGTTGGCCTGGTTTTTCAAGATCACGTGTTATTTCCCCATCAAACGGTTGCAGAAAATGTAGCCTTCGGTCTGAGTCATATGCAGGGCAAAGAGCGGGAACACACAATCGCGTTGCAACTCGCCAATGTCGGCATCAGCACGCTGGCAGATCGCTATCCGCATACATTATCTGGCGGCCAACAACAGAGGGTTGCATTAGCCCGAGCATTAGCGACTCAGCCGGACGTACTGCTGCTCGACGAACCGTTCGCAAGTGCTGACGCGCCTTTACGCAAAAGCCTTAGAGAGGACGCGCGCCGACGCCTGAAAATCGCCAACACGACAACATTAATGGTTACCCACGACCCTGCAGAGGCCATGAGCATGGCCGATCGCATAGCCGTGTTAGTCGATGGTGAGTTAGTGCAATTTGGAACTCCTGAGGAGCTGTGGAAACGCCCACAACATTCTTTCGTGGCCGCCACAGTCGCCAATTTACAATCGCTGAAGGGGCGCATCGAGGGCAATCACTGCGCCACTGCTTTCGGTCAACTGCCGTTGCGACTGTTGGCGCTTACCCAAGAACACCAAGACAAGACGGCAATTACTATCGGCGTTCGCGCTAGCAGTCTATCGCTCAGCAACGGCGGCCCATGCATGNTCGANGACATACGCTTCCTTGGCGATCGTTATACCCTNAGGGTCAGCGCCGAAAATCAGGAGCTAGAGATATCCAATGCGTTAAAACCTACAGCCGGGGTGGGTGATGCCGTAAGCGTTAATTTCGCATCGGCAGAAGCAATGATCCTTGAGTAGTGGACGCATACCGCTTAAGTTCCAATAGAAATAATTCTCATTTAGATTAAACTCCCTCGCTCACAAATTAAGGCCGCTACCATGACCGCATCTCGAATCTTTTGTTTAATGATCTTTTTCGCTTGGGCACAGGCGAGCATTGCCGAAAACGTGGTCAATGTTTACTCCGCTAGACACTACGATACCGATATGGCGTTGTATGAAAGATTTACCAAAGAAACTGGGATAAAAGTAAATCTTATTGAAGGCGGCAGCGACGCGCTCATTCAACGAATCGTCAACGAAGGTGAGTTCAGCCCTGCCGACATGATGATCACTGTCGACGCCGGACGCCTATGGCGCGCAGCCGATAACGGCCTTTTCCAAGCCATAGAGTCACCAGTCATTAATGCGCGCGTGCCAGCGCATCTGCGTCATCCGTCGGGTCTGTGGTTCGGTCTTTCCAAACGCGCAAGAGTTATTGCTTACAATAAAGCGAAAGGTTTGCCTGCAGGGTTCACCAGCTATGAAGACCTTGCGAATGCCGGTCTCAAGGGTCAGGTATGCATGCGCAGTTCCGGCAACATCTATAATTTATCCCTACTTGCCTCAATTATTGAAGCTAACGGCGCAGCACAGGCGCAGGACTGGGCAAATGGTGTGGTAGCAAATTTCGCCCGAAATCCGCAGAGCAATGACACCGGTCAATTGCGCGCGGTCGCCGCAGGTGAGTGCAGCATTACGGTGGCCAATACCTACTACCTTGGTCGATTACTTGGTTCCAGCAAAGATGCCGACCAGGCTGTCATAGCTAATCTTGGAGTATTGTTCCCAAATCAAGATGGACGCGGCAGTCACATCAACATTAGTGGTGCGGGGATCACCAAATACGCGCCCAACAAAGCAAACGCAGTGCGCTTCCTAGAATATCTGACGAGTGATTTTGCTCAGCGTCTGTTTGCTGAAGGCAACAACGAGTACCCTATCGTTGGCGAAACTACCGGCCCGGTTTCCGAGCTGGGCGCATTTACCGAGGACAACATTTCAGCATCCATATTGGGACAACGTCAGGCTGAAGCAGTGAAAATATTTGATCGCGCGGGCTGGCTTTAAATCATTAGGAACCTTTCTGTGTCCATGAACACAACTCAGCAAACCTTGAGCACCATCGGACGCTGCCTGTTGGGCCTATACTTTCTAGTTCCCGGCGTCAGTAAGGTGACTGGCTTTGCCGCCAACGCGGCATACATGGAATTGCACGGTATGGTGCTCGTGCCTTTTTTCTTGGTCGTAACCTTGGTGTTGCAAATAGGCGGGGGCGTATTTTTGATCGTAGGCTTCAAGGTTCGCCTCACTGCTCTTATGTTTGCCGCCATGACTCTGGTAATCAACATCGTTATGCACGATTTTTGGAATGTATACGACGGCCTAAGCCAAGCNCACGAAACCCAAAATTTTGTAAAAAATCTGGCCATCATGGCAGGCCTCTTACTGCTGGGATCATACCAAAACGCGTTACCCCTAAGCATGGACAAGCGCCTCCAACAATCCGATTAATCCTGCGAAAGTTCACCAGGCNCTGAGCACCNATTGCTGCGCAGGCACCGCCACCAACACCAACCTAATCCTAAGAGAGATATTTATCGTTATCTTGGCCGCTTCTGCGCGGCGCAAGCCGAGGCTGCAAGCTGTCACCGTTCAAGCGAAAACCGATTGCAGGAAGACTAACCGGGGTGTCTTGAACACCAACCGATAGTTGCCGTAGCAAATCGCGCGCTTCCGGCTGACCCTCAGCGAGCACCTCGCCAACCGAACGAACCCGACTGGCTGGCACTCCTGCTTGATCAAGCAACGCTTCCCATTCTGCAGCACTGCGTTGCCGAAAAGCCTTTTCAATTTCTATCCGCAGTGCTTGTTGATTGTCTGCGCGCTGACGCGGGTGCCGCCAGCGCTCGTCCACTGCCCACTCTGGGTGACCCAACACCGCACAAAGATCCACAAACTGACGCTCGTTATTTGCAGCCAGCATAATCAACACACCATCGCGAGCATTAAAACAGCCGGAGGAAGGGGCGCGACTTGCCGCCTCATTACCCAACTTTGGTGTCTCATCACCGGTGGTTGCAGTAGTCACCATGTTATTGGCCATGAGGTTTAAGGCTGTATCAAGCATAGCTACGTTAACGGTCTGCGGCGCTGAAGTTCGATCACGCTCGCGCAACGCAGCCATCACGGCGAAGGCTGCATTGAGGCCGGTTGCGTAGTCAACATAAGGCGCGCCTACTTTGATCGGCCCCATAGCTTCGGTGCCCGTGGTCTGCATGATTCCACTCATCGCCTGCACGACGTGATCGTAAGCAGGTCGATGGCCTACTGGCCCCTCACCACCATAGGCCGATATTGAGCAATAAATAATATTCGGGTTTGTGGCGCGCAAAATGCCTTCACCTAGGCCCAAGCGTTCGGCAACTCCAGGCCGGTAGTTCTGCACAAATATGTCGGCGTCAGCAGCCAACTCGAGGACTTTGGCAATTCCCCGAGGTTCCTTTAAATCAATCTCAACGCAGTCTTTATCGGCATTTTGTGTACAAAAAGCGAGCCCTAACCCCTCCTCGGCCAGCGCTTTTAGCGCGCCACCGTAGCGGGTCATTTCACCTCCGGGCGGCTCAATCTTAATTACCTTGGCGCCGAGCAAAGCCAACTGATAAGTGCAGTAAGGGCCGGCGAAAACCTGAGTTAAATCGATGACGGTGATACCGGCTAGAGGTGCTGGACGGCTCATAGCTGATCCTTAACTACGAAATTTCACAACAAACTAGATCATAGCCGAGGCAACCTGCAACAGGCATGGCGAGCAGTTGGGCTTTCGTGGTTGAATGCTGGCCCGCAATCACAAGGAATCCGCATGGCGGCACCCACGTTAGACAATCAAGTTGCTCTGGTCACCGGCGGTTCTGGCGACATAGGCGGTGCAATTGCACGGCGGCTTGCAGATGCCGGCGCCGAAGTCATCATTACTTATGTTGGCGCACAAGACAGTGCCGAAGCTATTGTCAGTGATATTCAACAGGCNGGCGGACAAGCGCATTGCCGACAATTGGATCAACGCGACCCTGCGGCCATTGAGGCCCTGATGACCGAAATCGGCGAGCATTGGCAACGCTTGGATATCCTCGTGAACAACGCCGCGTGGAATATCGGCATTCCCTTTCCCAATCTCGACGAACTCACCGCGGACATCTGGGATCGCGTACTGGAAACCAACCTTAGAGGTCCCTTTCTGCTCGCAAGAGCCGGCGCAAAATTACTGCAAGCCGGCACCGGCGGACACATCGTTAACATCTCATCCGCTGGCGGCATTAGTCCCGGCAGCAGCAGTATTGCTTATTCCTCAAGCAAGGCTGGCCTAAACCATTTAACCCGCTGCCTTGCTGTCGCCATGGCACCTAAGGTCGCTGTCAACTGCATCGCACCAGGGCTGGTTGAAAATACCCGAATGGCGCAGCGTCTGCCCGACAATGTCGCTGCCGGAGCACGCCGACAGGCGGTGCTAGGCGTTGTTGGTCAAACCGACGACATTGCGGAACAAACCCTTGCCTTTGTCACCAGTCAATCTGTTTCAGGCCAGACCATTGTAATTGACGGCGGTATGCCAGGAGCGATGCGCTAACCATGAATACAACCCCGGATCGTCCCACCGCAGAGATACCACAAGCACAAAGCAGTCATATTGATCTTTCGCTGACCGAACTGATGCGGGTCAACCCGACGGAAAAACCCGATGTATTTGTCGCTAAAACNGAGACTTATGGACCTGTTGGTATTTATGGTGGGCACTTCCTAGGTCAGGCTATGGCCGCCGGACTTGCCACCGTCGAAGCGTCCAAGTTGGCGCATTCCTACCATGGGTACTTTTTACGCGCGGGCGATCCAGCGCTGCCACTGCATTACGAAGTCACACGACTACGCGAAAGCCGCCACGGCGACACCCGCGCCATTACTGCCGTTCAAGGTGAGCACAAAGTCTTTCACATGCTCGCATCATTCAAGACCGCCGAAACCGGTGATGAGCATCAACTCCAAGCGCCGATTGTCGAAGCGCCTGAAGCGGTAATCGCCGCGCGCGAAGCTAAGGGCGAAGCGCCGTTTCCCTTCCCAGTTGTACAAGCCGGGCGAGTCCAGATGGAGTGGGCGTCACCATCGTTTTTTGAATTTGATCGCAACGACAAGCCGGCCCTGCGTCTATGGATGCGCGTTGCGCCTCCGAGTACATCGCTTACTCCACGCGAGCGTCAAATTGTGATGGCCTACCTTTCCGACGGACCGCTGATGTTTAACTCAGTGCTGCCGCATGGGGTCCCGTTCCANAGCCATCGGCTCACCAGTCTTGATCAAAGCGCTTGGTTTCATCGCGATGCCGACCCATTTGAGTGGATGATTTTCGATCAACGCAGCACCGCCGCTACAGCCGGTCGTGGTATGAACGAGGGACAGATCTATAGCCAAGATGGCCGGCTACTCATGACCTGTGCCCAAGAATCGATGCTGCGAACCATAGTGCAAAAGCCCTAGCAGCGCAGAGTGGCTGGCGCTCGCGCAAATTTGTATGATGCCAGCTCCCATAGGGTTTCGAGATATACATGCTAAATGAACTGTTGCTGAACTTGGCCCACTGGTTCGANAGGCAAAGCTGGAGCACCAGTATCCACGAGTCCATTTATCTTTACTCGTGGATAGAAACAACTCATGTGCTTACGCTGATGGTTTTTCTCGGCATGCTCTGCGTGATTGATCTGCGCATGCTCGGCGCGATATTCCCCAACGTGCCCGCCTCTACCATCGCCCAACGCTTAGATAAGCCGATGATGATCGGATTCGCAGTTATGCTGATTACAGGCTTCTTGCTCTATTACGCCATCCCAGTTCGCACGACTCAGAGTCTCTGGTTTCGGATAAAAGTCGTCTTGTTGATAGCAGCCGGGGTCAATGCCTTCCTTTTTCGCGCCAAAATGCANGCATCCAGCGAAACTTGGGATCTAGACCCAATACCGCCTAAGCGAATTCGTATTGGCGCAGCGCTGTCTCTGGCATTGTGGGCTGGAGTAGTCATTACCGGACGTACAATTGCTTATGATTGGTTNGACTGCCATAAACAATTGCCCTATTTCATGTATTGGGTCGTTGGCTGCGTCGACGAAATGGCCGCTTTACAGTAACGCTGTGTAGCGCAAGGATAAGCCCATGGATTTATATCCCTTTTTTGATTGGTTGGACACCTCGCTGCTGGCAGACATTTCTAAAGCCTATGGCGGAGTTTTTGCTGTGGTGCAAATGCTCCATTTATTGGGCATTTCAATGCTTGGTGGCATGGTTTTAGTCGGGGACCTACGCCTACTAAACATTGTCATGAAAGATATTCCATCTGAAGTCGTTATTGAGAACACCCACAAGTGGTTCAATGTGGCACTGGTCATGATTGTTATCAGCGGGATTTTTATGAGTTCCGCCGTAGCGTTGAAGCTGTATTACAACACGATGTTCTGGGCCAAAATGACCAGCCTCACTGCAGGCGTGGTATTCGTTTACGCCGTACGACGCCCATTACTCAAATTTGATCACGCTTCAATAAAACCAATAACTCTTCGAATGATCGCCATTACTTCAATTTCAATCTGGTTTACCGTTGCCGCTTCGGGCCGTTGGATTGGATTCTCCTAGAGGCTTACCCATATGAAGAAGGAAACCTTGGAAAAAGCGGCGCTTGGTTTTGCCGTGGTGGCGTTAGTCAGCATTGGCTGGTTCTGGTCCGTGCAGATCGGTTGGGTCATCGAGACTTTGGAAATGGCCTACGGCTAGCCCACTCCGTTCAATAACCTCTACGCTGCTGCAAGTATGTATACTGCGGCCTGAATCTGCAGGAGGGGTTTCTTGCACCCACTAGATCTCGTAGTCATTGCCAGCTACGTTGTACTGATTGTAGTCGTCGGCCTCAGAGTCGCACGGAATGTTAAAGACGCACGCGACTTTTTCCTCGCTGGACGCTCCCTGACATGGTGGGTCATTGGCCTTTCTATCATCGGTTCGAATATCGACACCAATAGCTATGTGGGGGCCTCGGGGAACGCGTATACCATCGGCATTGCCCAAGCGAATTTCGAATGGATTGGCGCTATTCCAGCGATGATCTTAGCCTCGTTGATCTTCATTCCGTTGTATTGGCGCGCCGGAGTATATTCGATACCTGAATACTTAGGATTACGCTACAACCAATCTGTGCGAGTGGTAACAGCGCTTATTACCAGCTTATTTGCAGTATTTGCCATGGGCGTAGGCATGTGGGCATTAGCTTTGGTATTAGAAACCTACCTTGGCTGGCCGATATGGATGAGTATCCTAATTTCGGGCGCCATTGTTGGGCTGTATTCTATTACCGGTGGACTCGCAGCCGTGGCCTTCACCGACGCATTACAGGTCAGCATCATGTTTATCTGCGGCCTTATTATTGTCGGATTGGGGATCTCCGAACTAGGTGGCTTCACCAACTTCGCCGCGGAACTGACCCGAGACAACCCCAACCATCTATCCGTTTACTTGCCCGCGGATCACCCGCAGTCGCCTTGGCCTGGTGTCATCCTAGGACTTGGAATCGTGCTTTCGCCGGCTTACTGGATTGCCAGCCAAGCTATTTTGCAGCGCACCCTCGGCGCCAAGAGTCAGTGGGATGCCAGCGCATCAATGATGTTTGCCGCATTCGCCAAAACCTTTGTACCCTTGCTCATTATCTTTCCAGGTTTGTTGGCGCTGGTGCTGAATGCGCCGATAGATCAAGGCGACAAGGCACTGCCCTGGGTCATCAAAAATGTGCTGCCCCCAGGTTTGTCAGGACTNATGTTTGTAGCGGTTATTGCAGCGTTGCAATCATCCTTGGATTCGAGCATCAACGCTACGTCACTGATGGTGACCCGAGACATNCGGCACGTGTTATTCAAGCAGCACGATCCCGCCCGTGACCTCGCTGTCGGTCGCGGGATCTCACTGGTTCTGCTGCTATCCGCCATGGCTATCGCACCATTTATCAGCGATCTCGGCGGCATATTCATATTTCTCCAAACTGGTTTATCGCTGTTCCAAGGGCCCATGTTGGCGCTGCTATTGATGGGCGCCCTATCACAACGCGCAACCCCTCAGGCTGGACTATGGACACTGATCAGCGGCGTTGGGCTGGCCGCAGCCTTGCAATTTACCACTCTAAATTTTTATTACGTTGCGTTCTTGAGCTTCTGTTATTCCATGGCGGCTCTATGGCTGCTGAGCCATGTCACCCCGGGCTTAACTGAAGACGAACTGACAAGGCTTACCTATCGACCCTTTACGCGGCGGAGCAGTTCATGATTGAGTGGCTGCAAAGCTTACCCGCCGAATGGGGTAACTATATTTCTATGCTGCTGTTTTGCAGCTTGGGCGCCATGGTATGGCTGATCCCCATAAAAGCCATCACAGCAGATCTAGAGTCACCCGCAAAGTGGCAGGACATTCGCTGGTGGGCCACCGTCCTCATTGCCCTACAGTTGTGTATCTATATCGCGTTTTAACTCTCTCCAGAAAAGGAGTTCATGGATCGCATTGGAATGCACTTATACCATTGGGCTCTAGAGCAACTTGGGGCAGTCATCGCNGTTAATTTAAAACTCCCACNATTCTTTCTTAAGGAAGAATCCTGAGATAACACNCACTATTAATGAATTTATTTAAGAATTGCACTTATGGATAAACAAATTGCAAAACAAATAGCAGAAGATAAATTAAACGAGATAATCTCTGGCGAAAAATCAGAGATTATCGGTCTTTTAGTAGAATCTGAGAGTGAGTTCGTAAATAAAGATGGAGTTGAATATCAAGTAAAGCGGGACGCTTTTTATGATGATAAAGAGAAGAAAATAATAAGAGTTTGTGTATNCGTAGACGACCAGAAATTCTGGTCGACTGTACTTCCTCTATGTAGAAGCGAACTAGTAAATGAATAAAATATGCGATATCGCGTTTTAACTCTCACGCCCTGTTTAGAGATTCTGCCCTCCCGGTTAGGCGACGAACCCCGTTCGAGAGGTCACTCGTTCATGCCAAGCCCACAGACTTGCAAGTGCAGCATCCGGTTTTAGACCGACCAGCGCCCCAGCGAAGTCCACGGCTATCGCCGCGGTGATATCCACCATGGTGTAGCGATCGCCCGCCAGATAGTCACGCTGGGCCAGTTCATCATTCATTCGTCGGTAATACGCATGCGTTAGACCGTCGCTACGCTGTTTAGCGGCTTCAATGGGTTCCACCAAACCCATCTTGGCGACGATTGGCCCATTCACCCAAGAAGTGCCAATCTGCGACATCAACTCCAATTCAATCTGGCGATGTACCATTTCAACCTGCGCAATTTCTCGGGCATTTTCCCCAAATAAATTTGGCGCCGGATAAAGCGACTCCAGATACCGACAGATTGCGATCGATTCGCCAATACAGGTGCCGTCATCAAGTTCTAATACCGGAATCTTACCGCTTGGGTTTTTCTGCATGAACTCCGGCGTTTTGTGCTCGCGCTTAGTCATATCTACNGTTACGTAGTCCAGCTCAATGTGTTTTTCTGCGGCAACTACCCTCACCCNTCTTGGATTTGGGGCGTTAGGAAAATCGTAAAGTTTCATTTTACCGCTCATAGGTTAGGCTCGGANTTTAANGGCCNACGACTATAGCTTGATTAGCCTAAACTTTGATAACGATNCCCCGTCNAATCAACACTGAANATNGATAGTAAAAACTATGACCTGNATCTCTCTTATTGGCATGCCTGCGGTTGGTAAAAGTACCGTTGGCGTACTCTTAGCTAAGGCCCTGGGCTACGATTTCATGGATACTGACCTGCTGATCCAAGTCAAAGCCCAACGCACCCTATCGCAAATTCTCGCCCAAGACGGATTCTTAGCGCTGCGAGAAATCGAAGCCGATGTGATCGCCACTGTTCAGTGCAGTCGCACGGTCATCGCAACCGGGGGTAGCGCCGTCTATGCCGAAAGCGGGATGGCCCATTTACGCAATCTAGGCCCAGCCGTCTACTTACGCGCAAGTGTCAATGTTCTGCAACAGCGAATTGGCGACCTTAAGACTAGGGGAGTTGCAGCCGAGGCCAACGCCACCCTCGATTCGATTCTGGCTGAGCGCATCCCCTTATACGAGGAATGTGCCGACCTCACCGTCGATGCAGACCAGAGCATACAGACCGTCTTGACTAATTTACTTCGCGCACTATCCATTCATACCGGATCGGCCTAGCAGCGAGCTTTAACTAAGCATTAACAAAAAGCGGTTGCCCTGACCCAAGTACCGACCATAGCAATTGCATCGACACAGCGTTAAGTCCGTCCGACGCGAACCCGATCGAGCAAGAACCGTTTCATGTACTATCAATGCCTATATCGAGCTTGAAGGCATCAATTGGCGCCGCTTTGCTATCGCCGGAAATAATTACCAAGATCATGACACCCAGACCAGAATACCCGCGCCCTATCTTACAACGCCACAACTGGCTAAACCTCAATGGGCAATGGTCATTCGCTACAGATCCACACAATGTCGGGGTGCGCGAACAGTGGTGGCAACGTACCGAATGGACCCAGACCATTACCGTACCCTTTTGCCCGAATAGTGCGGCGTCCGGCGTGACCGTTGACTCAGACATGAGCACTGTGTGGTACCAGCGAGTCTTTACAGTTCCCGATTGGGGCGCGGAGGAAATCGCGCTAAATATCGGAGCCTGCGATTACGACACGTGGATTTATATTAACGGCCATCAAGTCGGCCAGCATCGCGGCGGCTATACACCCATCCANATNGCCATCGGTGACTATCTGCAACCGGGCANCAANACAATTACAGTGCGCGCAGCGGATTCCGATTCTTGGCAACAACCCCGGGGCAAACAAGCAGGCACGACGCGCTGGCCAATCGACTATGATTCCGTGATTGGGATTTGGCAAAGCGTTTGGTTAGAGCCGGTCGATCCCGTGCACCTGCTAAACATCGGTAGCCACTATGCAATCGACGCGCACGAGTTACAGTTAACTTGCGAACTCAGCAACACCTTTGCAGGCCAGTTAGCGGTGACACTCAAAAGTAATGAGACCGTCCTGTGTAAGGCCCAGGCCAGCGGTCAGGGACGCAGCGAAATTCGCCTCAAGCTGCCAGTCGAAAACCCTAAGCTTTGGTCCCCCGAAACGCCCCATCTTTACTCACTAGAACTGCAACTGGTCGATGAAAACAACCGCCTCATAGATCAAGTGACGAGCTACACAGGGCTGCGCGAACTCACCATAACTAACGGGCAACATTGCTTAAACGGCAAACCTCTATTTTTGCGGGGAATACTAGACCAGGGTTATTTTCCCGGAGGTTGGTACAGCCCGGAGAGCGACCAAGCAATCAAGCAGGACATTGAATTAACCAAAGCCATGGGCTTTAACTTTGCCCGGAAACATCAGAAAGCCGAAGACCCACGCTACCTTTACTGGGCAGATAAAATGGGGTTGCTGGTGTGGGCAGAAATGCCCTCCGGCAGAATATTCTCCACAGAGTTAATCACTTCGCTTACTGCCCAGTGGTTGGACCTAGTGCGCAGAGATCGTGGCCATCCATGTGTAATCGGGTGGGTCCCCTTCAACGAATCGTGGGGTGTATGGCATATTCAACAACGCCCAGAACAGCGCGCGTTAGTCGACGGACTTGTGCAGATGACCAAAGCCCTAGACTCATCACGCCCGGTGATTGGCAACGACGGCTGGGAATACAGCAGTGGCGACCTCTGGACCTTGCACCTTTATCATGACGACCAGCGCACTCTCGATGAGCGCTTGGCAGTGCTTCTAGCTGACCCTCGCCAAGCCGTCACGGAGGGTGACCGGCCCAGAGTCGGTGCCTTGGTCGACAGCGACCCGAGTAATTTGCCAGTAATGTTGACCGAGTGTGGAGGAGTTGGTTTCGAAACCGGCAGTGCGACCAAGGATGCGTTTGCCTACGGTGATTTACCCACCGATACCAAGGCACTCGAGCAGGAAATCCGTCAGATCATGGCCAGCATTAATGCAAGTGAAACGCTACAAGGCTTTGTCTGGACCCAGCTCACCGACGTACAACAAGAGATTAATGGCCTTCTGTACTTTGACCGTCGGCCTAAGTTGCCCCTGACGACACTGCAAGAAATTTTCGGCAAGCGCATTTAACGGCTGATGCGCTATCGCGCGCGGCGAAGCGTGGATAAAAAAACCAACCTCGTTGCCGTTATGTAAATAAAGGCGCAAACAAATAGGCTACGAAAATACCTATCGCCAGAAAACTGGCGCGATCAAGCGAGGGGCGCAGAACACTCATGCCAATACACTAGTGTCTGGGCTCACCAATGAAAAAGATCAAAAGGCACTATCGTTATGTACATCGGATGACGTCGCGCGGGGCCAAGGAGAGCGCATCTTAGGCATCGCTCAAACCAGTCGAATCAAAACCACAGCACTAATAATAACGCCGCCGGCGCGACAAGAATCCACAATCCCATACCTAAGGCGACGCTGCGCCAAGATATTTGGCCGAGCGTGGCGCGATCAATTTCCAACCCAATCATGCCCAAAGCCACCACCAAAAGGGTTTTGCTAATAATGCTGAAACCCTCGAGAACCACGTCGCTTATAGGTATGAAAGACCCTAAGACCGCTGCCAAAATAAACAGCAGAATAAATCCGGGCACCCGCAATTGCGCTTCACTGGAGCGATAAATTAAGCCGACAACAAAAGCCAGTGGAATCAGCCATAGGGTTCGGCCCAACTTGACCGTTGTGGCAACCATGGCGGCTTCATCACCATAAATGGTTGCCGTTGCCACCACGGAGCTCGTGTCATGAATTGCCAACGCGACCCAGGCACCAAAGTCTTGTTGGCTCAGATCTAGGGCATAGCCGATGTACGGGAAGGTTAACAACGCAAGGGCGTTAAACAAAAACACCAACGCCATTGCGACCCCAACATGCTGGGGTTTGGCTTGAATAATTGGTGCTAACGTTGCGATCGCCGTACCACCACAAATCGCGGTGCCCCCACTTAACAACGTCGCCTCTTTGGTTTCACTACTTAAAAT
Organism: Gammaproteobacteria bacterium; assembly: GCA_002704325.1. Taxonomy (GTDB): domain Bacteria; phylum Pseudomonadota; class Gammaproteobacteria; order Pseudomonadales; family Azotimanducaceae; genus UBA4421. The sequence goes on from PAFJ01000053.1 coordinate 29,817, forward strand.
CTTCGCCATGGCGAAACCCAGGGCCAAAGTGCCTAAAACAAATACAGCCACCACCACACCGTAGTCAGCTGAAACCTGCACCAAGCGATCAAACCCAAGCGTAAAACCCAAAAGCACAATTGCTGTCTGCAGACTTAACTTGCCCCAACTGGCTACTCGGTGTAACGGATTGACTCCGATCAACAGTCGAGTAGCCATTCCCAACAACAGTGCGTAGGCCGGATTTCTGAAATAGACCCCCACCAGCAGGGCCAAGCCAGCGCCGAGCCAGGCAAAGCTATTTTGCGTAGTTATCGCCACTTCAAACCTCTCCTCGCCCTGATTCCTTCAACTCACCATTAAGGTAATCGCGCCCCATACAATTTGCTTGGCGACTTTCTTCAGACGCCCATAGCAAGTCCGGATATTTCGGAGCGGTCATAAAGCGCGCAAACCAATCCGCTATCAATGCATCATTATCAAGAAGATCCAACAGCTGACGCTTGGCATGCTGCACGAACAGTGGCGCGATCTCATTTTCGCCCAAAGCCGGCATCGGCGCCGGGTCGCGATAATGCCGATCAAATCCCTGTGCAGAGAGCTCAGCGGCCAAATCCGCCAACATATCCGACAACGACGGGGAACGAAAACCGATGGAAAAGGTCATACATGCCTCTTCGGCAATACCCCAGTGACCGACCCCTGGAGGTAGGTACAATAAGTCACCCGGTGCTAGCAGCCATTCGTCAACCGGCTGAAAATCCTCAATGATTTGTAATTCCGTGCCCGCCAATAGCGGCGTCGACGCATCGCAAGCTGTGCTGATCTGCCAACGTCGATGGCCCTCCACCTGAACCAAAAACACATCGTACTGGTCAAAATGAGGCCCCACACTGCCGCCTGGCGATGCGTAGCTAACCATAATGTCATCAGTGCGCCAACGCGGCAGAAAGTCAAAACGATCATACAAACCTGCAAGTTCGGGACACCAAAGATCTACCGCCTGCACCAACAGCGTCCAATCACGATCAGGCAACTGNGCAAAGTCCTCTGCTGCAAATGGCCCAAACCGCAGCCGCCAGGGTTGCGCGGTATCTCCGACTGTGACCAGCCGTGATTCCACTTCGTGTTCCAGCGCCAGCCCAGCCAATTCATCACCATCTATCGGGGATGCATAATCTGCCAACGCGCCCCGCACAAGCAGGGGTCGCTGCTGCCAGTAATCGGCCAGAAATTGTTCCGGCGTCACATCTCCCAGCGTTCTCATATTANATCCAATCTAGTCCGGTAGAGATGGCAGCGTAACGCAGAATTTAAATTAAAAGTTAAAGCTTCGGCCAAGTTATTTGCCCTCCAAAACTTGACGCGGACGCAATATCAGGCGAAATTCCGCAATCGGCAAATTTCACACGATAATCACAGCAGTTTTTGGGGGGAGTATGGAATACGATCTTATTATTTCTGGCGGCAGCGTCATCGATGGGACGGGCGCTGATGCAATCAAAGCGGATGTCGCAATCAACAACGGCCGAATTGCACGAATTGGCGATTTAGGTACGGCCACGGCGGCAGAAACTATTGACGCCCGCGGCAAAGTAGTGACCCCTGGATTTATCGACTTACATACTCATTTGGACGCCCAAGTCGGATGGGATCCGCTGATGAGTTCCAGTTCGTATCATGGCGTTACAACGGCCATGATCGGTAATTGTGGCGTTACCTTTGCGCCCTGCAGCCCCGACAATCGCAGATATCTGGCTGAATTAATGGAATCAGTCGAGGACATTGCTGCCGATGCCATTATGGATGGTTTGCCCTGGGACTGGACGACCTATGGTGAATACCTAGACTCGGTTCAAGCACTCAGACCCGCGTTAAACATTGTTGGACTCGCTGGCCACTCTGCTGTTCGCTACGAAGCTATGGGCGATCGAAGCATGGATGAGGGCGCTCAAGCTACCGACAAGGAGCTTGCACA
>PAFJ01000054.1 GCA_002704325.1 Gammaproteobacteria bacterium
GAGGGCGCACGTGCGGTTGGACGTGATCTGCGCTCGCCCGATAATCCAAGCGGTGAATCTTTCTACACCACGGCATTGACGACCATGGTGGTGCTAGAGCCGGAGGAAGCCGTGGATTCGCCCCGGGTTAAAGCTCAATGTGGTGCCATGGCAATGGCATCTGTGCACTACGCCTACGATCAGTTTCGCAATTTCGGCCACCAGCCACCGCATTTCACTCACGGCATCTGGGAAGATTACACCGCGCTGATGGAGAGCTATCCGCCGGAACGACGACACCAGCGCATTCACGCTGGGCATAATTGCTGGGTGGTCGAAGAAGAAGAGCGCTTTTTAACGCCTGAAGTTCTTGCTGCCGCCAGTATGATTGGCACGCGCGATGAGTTGCTCGATCAGCTCCAGCAGTTGGCGCATGCAGGATTGGATCAGGTAATGATTTTGCCGAATTTTGACACCCGCTTTGACGTCCTCGAGCAGGTCGGTTCACAGATCATTGGAAATTTATAATTGCGGTTCATCGACCGTGGTTTTGATGCAGAATAGGCGCCCGCTGGGTGCCTCTAGTTTGACGGCCTGCGGAAAAATTTCATCGCCAAGGTAACCGTCGGAAAACATGTTTACTTATTTAAATCCTGATGTGCGCAAACGTCTCATAGCGGACGGTAAATTGGTGCGTGTGAATTCCGAAGGCCAGCTGATTGATGTGGCCACCCCTGAATCACCGGGTGAATTGGCGATAAATCTATTAGGGCCGATTCCTTTGCCGATGAATTTGCCTGGCGTGCAAAACACAGTGCAATGGTATGCGGCTGTGCGCAGTACCGAACTTAAACAAGTGGAAGCCTTAGCCGCAGATCTGAGTGCTCGCGGCGGGCAGCACTTATTCTCGCATCTGGTATCACCGCTGGCTGTTAACAGCGTGTTAGTGGTCGGTGAGCCGAGCGTTAATCCGCTGGTGCGGGTGCATTCAAATTGTTTAACGGGTGATGTGTTTGGCTCTGAGCGTTGTGAATGCGGTCCACAACTCAGTTCGGCTATCGCTCGGATCAGTGAAGACCCAGCCGGCGGGTATTTGGTGTATATGGCGGGCCATGAGGGTCGCGGTATTGGCCTTTGGGCTAAAGCGGCAACCTATCTGCTGCAAGATGCTGGAGAGGATACCTACCAAGCGAATCGCTCATTGGGTTTGCCGGATGACTCTCGCGATTTCACCGACGCCGGAATTTTACTCAAGTATTTCATTGGCGCGGCACCGTTTCGCCTACTCACTAATAACCCGAAAAAAATAAACGATCTTGCGGAACTTGGCCTCACCGAGGTCAAAGCGGTAAAGCATGTTATCGGGGTCAGCGATTGGAATAAACGTTATCTGAATGCTAAGCGCGATTGGGGGCATAAGCTCAGCGACGAAGACATCGAATGATGAGGCTGAGGGTACTGATCTTGTGCCTGCTGTGCGCGGCGCAATACGCATTAGCTGACAGCGCCCAATTGAAGATAAATCAAATCCAATTTGTGGGGAGTCATAACAGTTATAAACAGGCGATGTCGCCGCTAATCTATAAAGCCTTGCATCTATTAGATGCTGAAGTCGCCGAGAGCCTCGAATACTGGCATGAGCCCTTGGCCGAGCAATTGGACCTTGGTCTGCGCAAGCTCGAAATCGATCTTTTTTACGACGCGCGGGATCAATCCTTTCCGGTGGGTCACGCTCAAATAATCGACATGAATAGCCACTGCGACACCCTGCTGGTGTGTCTGCAAGACGTGCGCGTATGGTCGGAACAGAATCCGCGGCATGCGCCTATTTGGATCAGCTTTAATTTAAAAGATCAGGCTATTCCCGGTTTGCCCGACCCTGAGTTGTTTACCCCCGAGGCACTGAACCTACTCGATGAGCAACTACGCGGAGCACTGACAACCCAATTAATCCAGCCTGCAGATGTGCAGGGGCTGAATTGGCCGACGTTGGCAGAGGCCCGGGGTAAGGTGCTGTTGATTCTTGATGAGGGCGGTGCTAAGCGTGATTGGTATTATAACAATTGGCAAACCCGGCCCATGTTTACTAACGCGCCAGAGGGTCATCCAGCAGCCGGGGTGATGATTATCAACGACCCCATAGAAGACTTTGCGCGTATTCAACGTTTGGTGAAAGCCGGCTACTTAGTGCGTACCCGCGCTGACGCCGGCACGCTTGAGGCGCGAAGAAACGACACTTTGCGCCGCGACCGGGCGTTTGCTAGCGGCGCCCAAGCCATCAGCACCGACTATTACCGAGCAGCGACGCATTTTGGTAATGACTATCGCGTTGCCATCGATGGCGGCGTCCGCTGTAATCCTGTTCTGCTGCCGCAGCCCTGCGTGGCGGCGGAATAGTCGGGTGCTCCTTGATTTCGGCGCGGTTGGCAGTCTATCAATAATGAGATACATTAAATTTTTCGATAAAAAGCTGAGGGCGGCTTGGTGAAAAAATTAGTCGCAGCGTCGATAGGGCTGGCTGTTCTGGGCACTTGCGCCTATGTTGCGTTGACGAATCTGCGTTCGGGCCAAGATTTTTTGTTGGAGCAGGCGATAGAGGCCCAAGTTGCCGGCATGCTGAAGCCTTATGACTTCGTCGGCTTGGAAGTTATGGTCTGTGGCAGTTCATCGCCGCTGCCTGATCCGACGAGGGCCCAAGCGTGCATTATGGTGCGTGCCGGTGACCAGATGTTTGTCATTGATTCTGGATCGGGCTCCAACACCGTAATGCTGGCAAACGGTGCGCCCTATCAATTGATCCGTGGCCTGCTGCTTACACATTTTCATTCCGACCACATTTCTGGGATTGGCGACATGAATCTGGCGTCTTGGGTTGCTGGGCGGCCCGAGCCGATGCTGGTGATTGGACCGCAAGGCGTCGAGGAGGTGGTGGCAGGCTATAATATGGCGTTCGCGCTCGATCGCAGTTACCGCACATTGCACCATGGCGAGGATCTAATGCCCGCTGCCCTCGGGGTTATCGCGGCGCGGACTATTGAACCTGGAGTGATCCATAACGAAGGTGGGTTAACGATCACCGCGTTTGAAGTTGACCACTCGCCCATCAAACCAGCATTTGGCTATCGCTTCGATTATATGGGCCGCTCAGTGGTGGTGAGTGGTGACACCATCGTGACCAAGGGTCTCGAGCAAGCAGCCATGAATGTGGATTTATTACTAACGGACGCNTTATCGCACAAGCTCATTCATAGTTTGGCGAAGGCGGCGGCCGCAGCGGGTGCCGATAAGCGCGCTCAAGTGCTGCGCGACGTGCTNGACTATCACGTGGACACGCGCAATCTTGACGGTATGGCGCAACGCNCAAATATTCGGCAAGTTGCGCTCTATCATNTGGTGCCGCCGACCCGTAACGATCTNATGGAAAAGATTTTTACCCGCGACATTGAAACCGATGTGGTAATGACCCATGACGGCATGCGTTTTTGGTTGCCGGCAGACAGCACCGAAATTCAAATCGACTAGTTTTTTGCCGGNTATCCGCAGTCTCGCGAGCAGATCGCGCGNCTGAAGCTTTAGCGCACCCGCAAGCGTCGTTTGCGGTAAAGGCCAAACGCTAACAGCGCTATAACAACGCAGAATAGGGCGATCAGATAGCCGCCAAAGCGGTCCCGCACCAGACCCGCAAACATCACTTGTTGTGGATCAAAGTCCTCTGCCACTGGCAGCACNCCATGTTCGACAACGAATTGCTCGTACAAGGATTGCATGCGCGCGAAGCGTTGGGGCTGCTGTTCCTTGAGGTCTTCAGTTTCGCCAGGATCAATGGCGATATTATAAAGATGCCATATGCCGTCGCCTATGGGTGGGCGGTTATATACGATCTTATGGTCGCCCAGAAACAAAGCTCGGTGGCCGTTCAGTTCATAGCCTACGGCGTCGTCGTCCCCGTAGATACGCTGTGCCCGACCTTGCAAAAGCGGCACTACACTGCGCCCCACGATCGGCTCTACTGCTCTGCCGTTGTAACGGCCTGCCGGGTTTGCGGTGCCCGTCAACTGTAAAATGGTGGGAACGATGTCGGTAGCGTAACTGAAAGCATCGATAATGCTGTTGGGGGCAGATAGGGTCAGCGGTTCACCAGCGATTATAAGTGGGACCCGCAAACCGCCTTCGCCAACATAAAATTTGTAATAGCCGAGGGGTGACGCAGCGGCGCTCGCAAAGTTCGGGCCTATGGTGCCGTAGCTGCCTTTCAATCCTAGGGTTTCATAGTCATCGTTATAGTCCATCAGGCTCAGCATAAGGTTATTCATCGCAACAGGCTCCACGCCTGCACCGCTGCCCTCGCTGCCATTGTCGGACGCGAAAATAAAAATGGTGTTGTTATAACGGCCAGTGTCTTTTAAGTGCTGGATTAACCGGCCAATATGAAAGTCCATGGCCTCTACCATCGCCGCATAGACCGCCATGCGCTTGGCTTGGTAACGCTTGGTCTTCGGCTCAAGGTTTTGCCACGATTCGGTGCTGGCCATGGGTTCCATTGCGCTATTTTCAGGCACCAGTCCCAATGCTTGTGCGGCTTTATGTCGCCTGCTGCGCAGCACTTCCCAGCCCTCGTCATATTTGCCGTCGTAGCGGTCGATAAATGACTGGGGTGCCTGTACTGGAATGTGGACTGCTTGAAAGGGCAGGTAGGCAAAAAATGGCGCCTTGGAGCCCGAGTTGCTGTCGATAAACTCTATGATTTTGTCGACCAGGAAGCGCGATGAATAGAAATCGTCTGGCAACTCAAAACGCTCGCCGTCCGCGAACCAATTTGCCTGTTCGTATATTGGTAGATAGGGCTTTTGTTCCCAGTTGTCTGCGCCGGAGTCTGCCAATGCGACGGTGCGCTCATAGCCCCGTGCGCTAGGAAGCAACTTGGGGCTGTGTCCGAGATGCCATTTGCCGGCCATGTAGGTGTGATAGCCGGCGTCGCGCAGTAACGTGGCCACGGTTACGGTATTGGTGCTCAACGTTCCTTGGTATGCCGGTGAGTCGAGNAATTCATCGGGAATCATTTCAATGATGTTGCCCACGCCAGCGCGATGATTGTTGACTCCGGTCATCAGCATGGCCCGAGTCGGTGCGCAGTTCGCGGCGACATGGAAATTGCTGAATTGAACGCCTTGGCGCGCCAGCGTACTTAGGTTTGGAGTGTTGATTTCGCTGCCGTAGCTGGCCAGATCGCTGAACCCCAGATCATCGGCCAATAACAAAACGATGTTTGGCGGAGGTTTAACGGTTGCTATGGGTGCCGCTGAGGCAGCATTAATCAGGGGAATGCTGAGAGCTGCGGCGATGCAAATGAGCAGATACGAAAAGGTTTTTCGCAACTTGGCTATCCTTACTGCTTGGTTTTAAGTATCTGTGGCCGCGCGGCCCCGTTCTGCATGTTGCCAGACCCGTATAAAATTGCCGCCCCAAATTTTTTCGATGTCGGCATCACTGTAGCCTCGATGTACGAGACCTAGGGTAACATTTAGCGCGTCGCTGGCGTCTTGGTAGCCGTCGATACCACTGCCATGGTTAAAGTCAGTGCCAATGCCAACGTGGTCAACACCGATGCGTTTTGCGACATAGTCTAGATGATCGAGCATAGTGTCTAAGTCAATCGGCCCCAATAAGCCGCGTACTGCGGTCAAAAATTCGGTTTTAATCGCTGCGTCTTTAATCTCCCAATATAGCTCGAAAGGGTAAAGGTAGTCTTCATCGATGCCGGCGTTGCGGCGCACACTGCGAATTGCTGCGTCCAATTTCGGATCTGACGAATCAAACAGATAACCAGCGAAGGGCGCGATATGCACTACGCCACCTGTGGCTGCGATGGCATCAAGTTCCTCATCAGACAAATTTCGACTGACGTTGGTCAGTGCCCGCGCGTTGGAGTGGCTGGCGATTACCGGCGTTGTTGATACTGTCATNGCCTGCAGAGCCGCCTGCTTAGACAGTTGCGAGATGTCGACAATGCCGCCTAGGGCATTGATTCTACGAATTGCGCCGCGCCCGAGATCTGAGAGACCGCCGTGTTCTGCGGTAGCTTCGCGGGTGCCAAGTGCCGCGTTGAATAGGGGCCGAGATGAATCGGCAAATGCGTTGTGGCCCATGTGCGTCAGGGCAAAAACTCGCACGCCTGCTGCGAAGAAGTCGTCAATGGCATTGACCTTCCTGCCCAGAATTAAGGCATTTTGTAGGCCTAAAATAACCGCACGCTGGCCGGCCCTATGTGCTTCAAGCAGCATGTCGGTGGTGGTCGCCAAGGTGACTTGATTGGCTGGATCTGCGGCTAAGTCGACTATGGCGCTGAGCTCGCTTTCGGCAATAGCGCGGGCCTCAACATAGCCTGCCGCCGTGCGAGGCTTTGGTCCTACCGCAGCTGCCATTACCACAGCGTCGAGACCACCCGCGCGCATTTTTTCTGGAGCGACTTTTGAAAGGCCGTCAGGGCCAACATAACTCGACGGTTGTCCAGGAATCTCAATATCTGCATGGGCGTCTATGGCCACAATACGTTCATGCAACGCCTTGGCTCGAGTTAATGCGTCAGGGCTTTCATCGGTCCAACCCAAAGAGCATATGAGAAGGGTTGTTATTGTGCATAGGGTCTTGTTCATAAATTGTCTCGTTTGCAGAATATAACTGTAACAACCACGGATGCATCTGCCTATATAGGTAACGTTTAGCTTTAGCCGAACGACGGCGTAGCGGCACCGACGGTGCTTGTGAATTCATCTAGGGATTTACGTTTGATGTCCGGCACCCTGCAGTCTGCCGCTGGATAACCGACGACGAGCAANAGGAATGCTTTTTCGGTGTCTGGTCGCTGAAAAATGTCGTTCATGAATTTCATAGGGCTGGGTGTATGGGTCAGGGTAGCCAAGCCAGATTGATGCAGAGCGCTAATTAACAGTCCGCAGGCTAAGCCGGTCGATTCGGCGGGGTAGAAATGCTTGTGCTTATTGCCGGCAGAATCAAAGTGAAACTTTTGCTGAAACACACCAATTAATACCGGTGCGATTTCTAAAAAGGGCTTGTCCGCAGTTGTGCCCAGAGGTGTCAAGGCTCGGAGCCAATCATCGCTGGCACGGTGGTTGTAGAAGTTGCGCTCTTCCTCCTCGGCCAGTCTCCGTAAACTAAGTTTCACCTCAGGGTCGGTAGTTACTGCAAAATGCCAAGGCTGTAGATTTGCACCACTGGGTGCCGTGCCTGCGGCGAGCAGCGCGTTGCGAATAACCTGTTCTGGTACCGGTTGGTTGCTGAAGTGGCGTACGCTGCGGCGCGTGCGCATGGAGTTGTAGAACTGAGCGCTGGTGTCGATCATATCGGCCTCGCTCGGTACTCGGTGGGACAAACGGATATCTTGGATAGGCATAGATCGGCGCTGTTGCGTGGACGGAATCCTAGACACTAGCGGAAATCCAGGTCGTAAGGCCAGATGTGAGTGATTTTCGCCGGTCAACGCGTTGTTGCAGCTCATTCTTTTTGCAGCTATTCATAGATAAATAGGTTTGTGACTGTGAAGATGAAAGGCACTACATTTACCGCCTTTTTTTGGAAAGCCTTATGGATCCTCGGACGCAGCAAATGCTCTCGGCGCCGCCNTTACCATTGTTAGTTGGGATGGCTGCGCCTAGTACTGTGGCATTTTTTATTCAGGGCAGCGTTAGTCTTGCCGAGGTATGGTTTATCGGGCAACTTGGCGAAATTTCGCTTGCTGCAATTGCGTTGGCGTTTCCGTTGCTGATGCTCACCCAAACTCTATCGGGGGGTGCGATGGGTGGCGCGGTGGCGGCAGCGATTGCGCGCGCTTTGGGCGCTGGCGATATTGTTAGAGCCGAGCGATTGGTTTGGCATGCGCTGGCCTTAGCNGTTATGGGCGGCGTTGGTTTGTTGGTAATCTTTCTGCTGGGTGGTCGGGCATTTTTACAATTCCTCGGCGGGGAAGATGAGGTCTTGAGGCAAGCGTATGCATACGCTGTGGTTTTATTGTCCGGTAGTGTGTTTCTCTGGCTGATCGGTACCGTCACTGCGATCTATCGCGGTATGGGAGAAATGCAGTTTCCTGCAGCGATCATGATATTCAACGCGCTGGTCCAGATCCCTTTGTCTGGATGCTTGATTCTGGGTTGGGGCGGTCTGCCTGCATTGGGCATTATCGGCGCCGCCATTTCGGCAATCGTGGCGGCGGCGCTATTGTGCCTGCCTTTATTCGTCAAGCTGTCAAAGGGCGACTTACCGGTGCGTTTGCGTTTGTCGGCGATGCGGTTCTCCAAATCAGATTTCGACGAAATTTTACGAGTGGCCCTGCCTGCGTCCTTGTCGCCGCTGCTGACTATTGCCACGGTGCTGGTGTTGACCGCTTATGTAGCCAGTTTTGGTGAGGCGGCTTTAGCTGGCTACGGTATCGGTTCGCGGGTCGAGTTTTTGATCATTCCATTGGTGTTTGGTCTGGGTGCCGCAATGACTACGGCAGTNGGGGCGAGTGTCGGTGCTGGCGAATTGGATCGAGCCGAGCGGTTAGGTGCTATCGGAGGTTTAAGTGCTGGCGTGATCGCTGGTTTGGTTGGCATTGTATTAGCTCTGTTTCCGAATGCTTGGATAGGTGTTTTTACAGACGTGCCCGCAGTGCACGCGGCCGCGCGAAGCTATATCGAAATTGTCGGTCCTTTGTTCTTTTTTCACGGGTTGGGGCTGTCTTTGTATTTCGCCTCGCAAGGAGCGAGCGCCATGTTTTGGCCCGTTTGGGCGACGGTTTTGCGGGTTTTAGTCGCGGCTCTAGGTGGCTATGTATTAGCGTTTACGTTGGATTTTGGGTTATCCGGTATCTATACGGCGGCGGCCGCGGCGATGCTGACTTATGCCGTGGTGATTGCTGCTGCAATCAAGGCAGGTGCGTGGCGCCACGCCAATAACTAGCGGCGCTGAATTTCAAAAACGCCTTTTTCTGAGGCCGAATCTGTTTCGTAGCGCAAAAAGTTCCTGGCGTAGGCGGCTCCTTCGACTCGGATCAGTTCCTGCATCGCAGATGTGATGGTGACTTCCGCAACATCCNCCCATNGAGACTNGGTGCCTTGCCTTGTTCATAGCCGCTGTTTAGAGGCTCTTTAGCGAGGGCGTAGTTGCNCATTGTCTGATCCTAGTTAGATGTATGCTGATTAATTCGGTTTGCGAGGGGGCATGGCGCGCCAAGCCTCACTCTTGGCGAATCTGTTGTTTGGTCTGATTCGCTGGAAGCAGTTCCGGTGCCAGCGGTTTGCGTCTTCGCGGAGCAGTGGCCGGGTAGTTTTCGGCGAGATAGGTGAGAATTTTATTCTCGGTTTGCGGATCTAATTGCCAAAGATTGTGGCGCTCTTGCATCCAGCGGATCGTCTCGAGCCAAATTTCTCGGTCGCCTTGGTTGCTGGTTACGAGCTTTAGGGAATGACAACTGCCGCAGTGTGCTGCGACCGACTGCCAACCATCGTCNTTGATCAGGCCNGTGCCGGTGTCCACAGCGGCTGCGGCGGCTGATAAGCCCGAGGATATATACAGCGCTGACAGGAATGCTTTCATATTTACACGACAGCCACGGCAATGCGGTGGCTGGCGTTGTTTAAATAACCTTTGGGGTTCCAGCCCGGTACTACCATCGGCTGACTGTGTCCTTGGTCATCTGTGGCGCGGGCCCAAATTTCGAAGTACCCGGTTTGTACAAACGTGACCTCGGTTGACCACTGTTGCCAGGCTAAACGATTGGCGGGAGGCCGCAGTTCGCAGTTTTGCCAAGTTGCTCCAAAATCGGTAGAGATCGCCATGGTGCTGACCGTGCGATCACCGGCCCAAGCATGTCCACGTAAGTTCAGTGGCTCGTTAAGTCGGTGCTGAATACCTGACTTGGGGAAGGTGACTAGCGACTTAACTGGCATAGACTGAATAATGCACATTTGTGCGTCGGGTACTTTGGTACCGGGTGCTACCGGGCTGCAAGGTATGCGATAAGCGCTGCCGGTCATTTTGGCACCGTCATGGACGCGATCGCGAACGAGAATTTCGTTCAGCCATTTGCCCGACGCAGACGCGGGCCAGCCTCCGCAGACCAGACGTAACGGATAGCCGTGCAGCGGCGGGATATCTGCACCATTCAGCGCCCAAGCGATCAGAGTTTCGTCTTCCAACGCCTTATTTATGGGTACCCCGCGGGAGATCGGTCGTAGCTTTGGGTCGCCACTGAGGTGGCTGTCAGCACTGTTGTAGCCAATATAGACAGCATCATTTTGAATGCCGCAGTGCTGTAGCACATCGCGTAGGCGCACGCCGGTCCACTGTGCGCAGCTTACGGCCCCTGTGCTCCATTGATTGCCCCTTGCAGGCGGAAAGAATTCGCTACGGCCGTTACCGCCGCATTCCAACTGCAATTGGTAGGTATGATGTCGGAACTTTTGCTGCAAATCGCGTAACGACAGCTGGGTGGGTCTGGTGCAGGATTCACCGCCAATGCTTAAGGTCCAGTCAGCAACTTGTGCGGCTGTTAGTTGTGGTGGAATACCGTTATTGCGCACAAACATTCTTGCTGCAGGCGTAATTGCATCGTCTAACAAATGAGCGGGGGTTTCTGCGTTGAGTGGGCGGTCGTTGAGCACTACGAGTCCAGGCTTTTGCGGAATGATGGTCGCTTGGGCCGCGTGCGTTAGGGCGATGGGCACAAGACCGGCGGGCAGCAAAGATAAATATGGAATGCGCATGCCTACTAGTGCGGCAAAGGAGGTGGCGCTGGTGTTACGTATGAATTCCCGACGGCCGATGCGCTTATGTGCTGCTGACTTCATAGACTCCTACCCTTTTCCTGTGGCCCCATTCTAGAGCCGCAAAGCTGGTCTGGCGAACTCTATAAGGTGGTCTGTGGTATAAACGATGCGAGCTCGTCGTTCGGCCAATAACGGGTAATCATTTTCATATTCCTGGGAGAGGGCAGATTATGGAGGAGTTGCAGCAGTTTCGTCTGGATACCAGGGATTGGTTGGACGGCAATTGTCCGCCATCCATGCGCACGCGCATGGTGCCGGGCGAAGATGTTGGCGGCGGACGCAAACGACTCAGCACTAATCCGGACGCATATGTTTGGCTTGAGCGAATGGCTTCGAGAGGCTGGACTGTGCCTACTTGGCCAAGAGAGTACGGTGGCGCTGGCCTGACCAAAGAAGAGTTTGTGATTTTGCTGGACGAACTGCAGCGCATTAGAGCCCGGCCGCCGCTGGGTGGCATGGGCGTCTCTATGATCGGGCCGACTCTGTTGGAATATGGCACAGAGGCACAAAAGCTTGAACATTTGCCGGCTATTGCTCGAGGTGAGCTCGCTTGGTGTCAGGGCTACAGTGAGCCGGGTGCCGGCTCGGATCTAGCGGGTTTGCAGAGTTATGCCGAGGATCAGGGCGATCACTTTGTGTTGAATGGCGCAAAAATTTGGACGTCGGGTGCTAATTATGCGGATTGGATGTTTTGCTTGGTGCGAACCGATCGTGACGCGCCGAAACATGAGGGCATCAGTTTTGTTGTGTTTTCCATGGAAAGCGAGGGCGTANCCACTCGGCCGATCGAGATGATCAATGGAGGTTCGCCATTTTGTCAGACGTTTTTCGACAATGTGCGTATTCCAAAGACGAATTTGATTGGCAAATTGAATCAGGGGTGGACGGTCGGCAAACGTTTATTGCAGCACGAGCGTTCTGGGCTTGCCGCACTGGCCAGTGCGGATACGGCTGGCCCCATGCAGCGCATCAAACCGGCATTGCCGATGACGCAGATGCTGCAGCAATACAATAAGGCCAGCGGCCAGAGCGACGCTAAATTACGCCACGACCTGATTGATATCGAAATGTTGCGACGCAGCTTTTTGTTAACCCAGCAGCGTGCCGTAGCCGAAGCTGAGGCAGATACGCCCGGAGCTGCCACTTCAATCTTTAAATATGTAGAAGCCAACTATGTAAAAGCCCAGCTTGAGGCGCAGTTGCGAGTGCGCGGCACGCAGGGTTTGGGTTGGCAAGGAGAGGCGTTTAGTGAAGAGGAAATCGCTATGTGCCGTTTGTGGCTGGAAGCCAAGTCGATCTCAATCGCTGGCGGCTCGAACGAAGTACAGTTGAATATCATCGCTAAGCGGGTATTAGGATTGCCCGATTAACAGGACACAACGTTTCATAGCTGGAGGAGAAGGGGGATGGCACAAGTAATAACCGGACCTGTTTGGGCCGCGCGCAATTGGTCGGCCGACGAGGGTGAGGGCAGTATTCACGACGATGCTACTGCAGCAAAGCTTGGGTTTCGCGGCGGCACCGTAGCCGGGGACGTTCATATGAATCAATTTCCTCCGGTGCTGGTCGACATCTTTGGCAGTGAATGGTTTGAGCGGGGTAATTTGTCCCTCAACTTTAAGAACGCCACTATCGATCTAGAAAAAGTCCAAGTGTTCGCACAACAGCCGGTATCTGGCGCAGTGTCGACGGAAGTTTGGATGGAGCGCGAAGATGGCATGTTGGTCGCCACGGGCACGGCCTCGCTCGGGGAGCATGGGAGTACCGAGCTACGCAACAAAGACTATCGGCCCTGCGACCCTTCNGAGCTGCGGATATTGCATCGTCTGCATGCCGGGTTATCGCTGGGCGAATACGCTGTGCATACTTCACCGCAAAAGCAGTTTGAGCGCTTTGATGCAAACTTTATCAGTGATCCGTTGGATTGGTATCGTCACGAATCCCCTTGGGGCGAGCCGGTGGCGGCGCCGGCTACTGTTCTAGAGTTTCTGTGGGCGTACCCCATGGAAGGCATGAGGCCTTACTTGGGTGAACTGGTAGGCTTATTCGGTGCCATAGAAATTGCGTTTCACAGCGGCCCTCTTTTAATGAATCGCGACTACCATCTTGTTAGCAAGGTGCTGTGTGTGGGGCAAAGTCCGCAGACAGAATATGTATGGTACGAAACAGAAGCCTATGATCCAAAAGGCGCGAAGGTGGCTACTTTGCTTATGCAGTCTCGCTGCATGAAGGCATCGTCGCCGCTCTACGCAGAATAACCCTAGCGATTGCATAAATTAATGCTCTCCATTAGGTTGTCCCGATTGGAGGGCTTATGACGCGGACACGATGGATCTGGCTGAGCTGTGGCTTGCCGTATTTGCTGTTTTTCAGTTGGTATACGTCTTTTGGCGGCCCACTCACTGAGAAGGAAATTAACGAGTACCTCGTATATTTTGACCAGCGAGGCATAGCGGCGGAGCAACGGCGCATGCTTGAGCAGTTCATGCGCACCGATACTGGCGATGACTTCGTTATTCTCAATGTTATTGATATGTATGAAACGCCTTTGCAGGTAGCGGGTGTTAAGCCGGCCGACAGCAGTAGTGATGTGCTCGACAAATACATGGAGTACATGTACCCAGCGCTATTTTCGCGCGCCAGTCATCCAGTAATGATGGGTAACGCGGCCAATACCGCCATGGAGTTGATGAACGCACCGGGAATGGACCATTGGACCCAAGGGGCGATGATGCGTTATCGCAGCCGTCGAGATTTTTTTGACATCACCTCTAACCCCGCTTTTTCTGGCTCTCACGATTTCAAGGTTGCGGCGTTACGTAAGACAATAGCTTTCCCGTTAGATCCATGGACGCAACTTGGTGATCCGCGCTTGGTATTAGCGCTACTGCTGGGGCTGTTGGCAATGATTTTGAGCTGGCGTGAAG
The DNA here is from genome assembly GCA_002704325.1 of Gammaproteobacteria bacterium. GTDB lineage: Bacteria > Pseudomonadota > Gammaproteobacteria > Pseudomonadales > Azotimanducaceae > UBA4421. Next base: position 13,730 of record PAFJ01000054.1, read on the forward strand.
CGCTGCGCAGCGCATCGATTACAGATAAGAGTTCCGCTTGATTGGATTAGCTTTGGTCCAAGTTTCGCAGTAACGACACAAACTGTGCGGCGTCTGCAGCGATCGCATCGATTGATTTGCCGGCCTTATAAAGCGCACCGCCTAGGCCAAATCCGCTAACGCCGGCTTGCCAGTAGGCGCGAGCATTGTCGGTATTGATTCCGCCCACGGCTACAACCGGTACTTCAGGAGGTAGCACTGACCTCCAGCTTTTAATCACCGACGGTGTGAGCATCTCCGCCGGGAATGCTTTTACCCCATGCGCGCCGGCTTTGAGCGCAACGAACACCTCGCTTGGAGTGGCGGCCCCAGGAAGGCTAATTGCGCCTCTATCGACGCTGGCGCGAATGACTTCAGGGTCGGTATTTGGGGATACGATAATCCGTGCGCCGACATCGCAGACTGCGTCGGCGTCGGTTGCGCGCATTACGGTGCCTGCGCCTACTAACATGCGATCCCCAAAGGCCGTTGCGATGTGTTTGATACTGCGTAGGGGCTCGGGCGAGTTGAGAGGTACTTCGACGATGCGAAAGCCGACTTGATACAGTACCTCGACGACGGCGCAGGCCTCAGTCGGGGTAATGCCTCTAAGAATGGCGATGAGGGGCAGTTCTTCCAAATAGGTTTGCAGTAACGGATGCACGGGGACTCCTAATTCGGTAGACGCTGCATGATGGCGAGAGCACCAAGGATCGTCGCGGCCTCGCTGTCGATACATATGGCATCAAACCCGCAATAGCTAAGCGCCTGTTGGTAGTGTTGAGCTAACGTGTGCGATCCAACAATGCCGATGGTGCAGGCGGGTTTTGTTATCATGCTCTGTAGCTCTTGGCCGATTATTAGGCCAGACAAATAGGCCTGTCCGACCGCGACGGTATGTTCGCCGCTAAGATTGCGCGATCGAACCGTAAATATCTGATGCAAAAGCCCTCCGGGCTTGTTGGCTTGGTCAATACCGGCGAAAAATGCCTCATCGTTCCAGTGGGCCTGAGAATCGACGGAGTGGGCGAGAATAGATTGCCGACTCAAAAGCTCAAATATTTCGCCGCTCATCGTGGTGGAGAATTGGCCTAGCTCATCTGCCTTACACGATAACCACTTGTTGTGCGTGCCGGGAAAGCACAATAGTTCTGGTGGCCGGCAGTCTTGTTGTTCGAGCCATTGTTGGGCCCCGAAGTATTGGGTTTCCTCGCCCCGCATAACATCAAAGCTGCCGGCTATGCTTGTGCCACAGACGCCAGGAACGATCCAAGCTGAACAGGCGCCAAACTCATGCAATCGCTGGCAGTGCTGAGCAAGCTGAGCGACTGACGCTGGGCTGGCTAAATGGGGCACTTCTCGCCAGCCGCTTGGGCTGCCCACCATGCCACTCAGTAGGGCGGTTAGGGGGCCGTACTGCTGCAACCAATGAGTGATATGGCCGAGCAGAACGTCGGCGAAAGGCCGTTCTATATTGTTTAATCCGTCGGCACTGTCGATGCGTTCCAAGCATTGCCCATCGGCTTGTACAAGGTATGCACGGAAATTGCTGGTGCCCCAATCAACAACTATGGACAAATTTTTTGGTGGGCTCATAGGGTCGCTTTGGTGCAGAGAGGGCTTTAGTTTACGCGCGCCCTAAGCGACGTGACTAGGGTATTGTTTAGTGGGGAAGCATAGTTTGATTGGAGGACAGCATGGCGACGCTCGAGCGGACACAGGATGTGACCATTAACTATCGGGTCGATGGTGACGGCGATACTACTTGGTTGCTGCTTAATGGCGCGACGTTGCCACTCGAATTTTGGGATCCGCTGGCCCGAGCGTTGGCCCTCCGAGATACCGTGGTGAGGTTCGATCAGCGCAATGCTGGGGCTACTCGGGCTCAGGGATCATTTTCACTACTGGATACTGCCGCTGATGCCGCGGCAGTGCTTGAGCACTTGGGGGTTAAGTCAGTAATTGTGGTCGGCCATGCTTGGGGTGGTCGAGTGGCCCAGGTATTTGCCCGAGATTATCCGCATTTATGTCGGGCGTTGGTCATTTGTGGTACTGGCGGGCATCTGCCCGCGACAGTGCCTGATGAGTCGTTGGTAGCGTTGCGACAAGCCGGGCGTGGCGGCGATAAGCCGACGTGGTCACAACTGGTGGAACAAATTTATTGTGCGCCGGGCTTTGCGGCCCGTCAGCCTCAGGAATTTGCAGAACTGCTGCGCCTAATGTGGCCGCCTAGCCGGCGCGAAGCACGCTGGGATGCGCGTGTCGCGCCCAGCGTCAGCTACTGGGGGCTTGCAGCAGTTCCTACGCTGCTGATTTATGGTGAGCAGGACCGTTTTGGTACGCCGCTGAATGCCGATGATTTGCAGAGCCGGTTGGCCCATGTGCACAGGTTGGATATTGCCGATGCCGGGCATTTTGTTATTCGCGAAGCCACGCAGCAGATCTTTGCAGCGTTGCAAGACTTTGCTGCGCGTCTAGCGGGTTGAGCTACAGCGCCTGATTCGCTCGACAGCTCTCGAGGGCTGATCTGGGGCTAGCGTGGGTCTAGTCGGAGAATATCGCGTGGCGGTGGAAAGCCCATCAAAAACAACACTGGCAATCTTAATGGGTGCTGGGTCGCCACCTGATCGAATTCATCGCCTATGACCGGTACGGCGATATAGGCAGCTTCGCTGCCATTGATACTTGCTCGAACCTCTGGATTGCTGCGAGCGCGATGATACCAACCACGCGTCCAATGATGAGCGGAAACGTATATTTTTCCGTTTGTTTCGAAGTTCGCAAGCATACGGCTTTCTGCCTTGCCATCAGCATCCCTAGTCGTCAGCACAAGCATTGGGATACCTGCGTCTTCAAAGGACGGTTGATACATACCGAGATAGCCGGTTTCGAAAATTATGACGAAGCTGACATAGACACCAATCACTAGGCCGAGCCGTTTTAACACCTTCATGGGGTCTCCTTCCTTTGCGCGTCTGATGCTTAAATTAATGAAAGAGATTAATCGCGTAAAGCAGCGTTTAAAGTCGCTTGCAGCGCGTATGATGCAGCCATGTGGCGAGTAGGCGCGATAACTTTTGCCCGACGGCAATCCCTTTGAGCGAGAAACAAGAATGACGAAGTCCGCAGCAATTCGCGGTGGTTGGCTGGTTGTGGTGATAATTGCTTTGGCTGCTGCTGTCGGGCAGTCGTTTGGGCGCTTTAGTTTCGGTGTGCTGTTGCCTGCCATTCGGGACGATTTGGGCATCACTAATACGCTGGCTGGTATTTTGGGCGCCACCAATGTGGGGGCATATCTCTTGGGTACATTGATGGTTGCTTGGGCTACCAGCAGATATCGCCTTATCAATGTTCTGCGAACGGGTATTGTGCTCGCAACTCTTGGGTTGTTGATTGCTGGGGCAACCAAGGGCGCTTGGGTTTTGGCTTTGGGTCTATTTATTGCGGGCATTGGTGGGGCGTTTTTGTGGATTCCCGCACCTGTGATTGCTGCCGATGCCATGCCGGCGCATCGCCGACCAGTGGCAGTGGCCCTAATGAGTTCGGGTATTGGTCTTGGTGTCGTCTTCGTCAGTGTGCTCAGTGGTAATTTGCGCGTCGCGCAGGGCGACGGTGCATGGTCTAGCGTCTATCAGATTCAATTTGCGATCGGCTTGGTACTGCTTGTGCTGACTCTTATGCTGGTTCGTCATCAGCAAGCCGCTCCGAGTGGTGGCAGTGGGATAGGTGGGTTCGAGTCGCTCCAGCGCATGCCCGGTTGGTTGCCATTGCTGGTGGCTTATTCTGCATTTGGGTTTATGTATCTGTTGGTTATGGGGTTTTTGACGACCCGTCTTGAAGACGATAACGGTTGGTCGACAGATGACGCATCGCTTGCTTTTTCGCTAATGGGCTTTGCTATGATTTTTGGTGGACCGCTGCTTACCGCCTTAGCCCAACGTCTGGGAGTGCGGCGAACGCTGGCGCTCGCGTTCGGTCTCTGGCCTGTGCTGGTTGGAGTGGTCTTGACTGGGCACTCGGGTCTAACATTAAGCGCTTGTGTCGCCTTAGGCCTATTGTTTGCAGGATTGCCAACGCTAGTAACCCTATTTGTTGTGCAGAATACGTCCGCCCAGGATTATGGGCCAAGCTTTGCCGCTGCGACCCTCAGTTTTGGTATCGCTCAGACCATCGCCCCACCGGTCGGTGGCTTTATTGCTGATCAGACGGGCACATTTTTATATGTATTTATGCTGTCTGGCCTAGTCAGTCTTATCGGTATGGCGGCGTCAGCNCGCCTGCCGGATACGTCGCAGCGGTAATCCGAGTAACTCACCGCTGGGTGGNCTGACGCGGCTGTGTCATTGGGCTATTGAAAACCATCGCGCAGAACCGGTTTAACCCCGGCGATCTGCAGTAATGATTCGACGCAATCTCTGATTGACTCATCTAAGGGCCGAAACTCGATTCCCACGGCATCGCAAATACGCTCATTGCGCAGTTCGCATTGTGCCCAGATGGCTCGCATCTCTTGTTCACGGGCCTGAATGCGCTCGGGAAATGGGTCGGTTACCTCAGGTGTGGCGTGGCCCAGCTCGGGTAATAGTCGATCAATGGATGCACAAATGTCCTCGACATTGCGGGCATCTGTTGACCAGGCTATGAAGCGATCGCCGTTCTCCACGTCGACGTTTTCGAGCAGTCGGATATGACATTCGGCGTCGTCGCGTACGTCTACCGTCATCCACGGCCGATAGGCGCCGGTTTGGTAATATTGCCCTAACAGCATCATTTCGATGTTGTGCTGCCACGGACCTTTGTCCTTTTGGTGGGCCGAAAGAATGGGCCCGACATTGTCTGCAGGGCAAACACGAATGCAGTCCCAACTGCCATTTGCCGCCGCAGCCTCGGTGAACATCCGTTCTAGTGTCACCTTGCCGATGGAGTAGCCTTGGCCTCGCTCTGGCGTTCGCTTGGGGCTGGCTTCGTCTGGGTATCTGTCCTCATAGAATACAGGTCGACGGACTAATTCTTGTAGATCTGCCTCAGAGATGATTGCCGCAATGCTCGAGGTGACGATGACGCGATTGACCGAATTAGATCGATTAANACTGTCGATAACGTGCGCGCATACGCCGCGCATGTAGTCTTCATCGTCGTAGCCAGAGACATGAGATACATGGCAAACCCCTTGGCAGCCTGCGAATACCTCATCGAAACAGCCGGCTTGATCCAAGTCGGCAGAATGTAAGGTGAGGCGTCCGGAAGCGAACCCGGGCATAGTTTTTAAAAAATCTGTTTTGTCAGCGTCGTTGGTGTCACGCACACAGGCGCGCACCCGATAGCCTTTGTCGAGTAACCCGCGTACTACCCAGCCGCCAATGAAACCAGCGCTGCCGGTAACCGCCACTGTGCTGCCCTTCGGAATCGGTGGCATGATGATCTCCCCTGTTAAAACACAGTNATTTAAGGCCAATTCGTCTTGATAATAAAGGGGCCCTATTCAGCGCGCTCCGGGATCACGGCATAGCCGATTGGCGTCGTTTCCAAGCTAGGTATACGATCTCTGGGATNCCCAGCAAATTGATTAGCAAAAAAACGATAAACCAGCCTTTTGCGTTTGATCGGGCGGCCTCCCAGCATGCTTTATAAGTCCAGTATGCTTCCCAAGCGATCAAGATCAGCAGTAGTAAAATCATTTCNTCCCCCAGTGATATCAGTAGCATCAGTGGTTCTGACAGCACATTGCGCAGTCAGCTTAAGTTGGATTTTCCCGAACGCCAAAGAAAAGCGTAAACTTTTATCAGCAATTATTTTACGAGTGGTGTTGGGAGCGTGTGGTGCCTGATATCTTCAAAAATTGGTTCTTGGACTCTGGCTGGCGGTCGTTATGAGTAATCTCGTGGAACAGCGTGCATTGCTGGCGCTGCAGCAAGGGCGTATCGCCGAGGCCTGTCAGTTGTTTGCCAGCATCGCGCCATCGCTGCGGGCGCGAACGTCTTTGTTTGCGGCTGCGGTTGCTTTTGCGTCTGCATCGCGCTTTGCGGAGGCTCTAGGTATGTTGCAGCGATTCGATGGCGGCCAACAACCGGAGGTCGAATCGTTGAATTTACGCGCCGATATTTGTGTGCAAATGGGCCGTAACCGCGATGCCGCAGCAATTTACAGTGAGCTGTTGCAACGCGGCCAATCAGACGACGCTTTACACTACAAACTCGCTCAAGCGCTGTTTGGCGCAGGCGCGGTTGAACCTGCTTATGCGGCCTTGGAGCCTGCTCTGCGGGCCAAAGCTGCGCGGACAAGGACACAAGCCAAACTTTTAAAGGCACGCTGTGAGGCGGCACTTGGGCGTCTTGATCAGGCCCAATCACAGCTTGAAAAATTGCAAAAAAATGGCGAACTGAAAGACGTTGCCCAGTATCGGTTGGCCCGGCTGGCCTTGCATCGTGGTGATTATCCGAAAGCGGAAAAACTGCTCGCAGCGTTTTTACGCAAGGAGCCTAATTCTGAGGCNGGGCAACAGGCCATATTATTGGGCCACATCTACGCTGGCCAAAGGACTAAGGCACAAGCTTTGATTAAACAGTTACCTGAGCGCGCGAATGATGTTGAGACTCTTGCGATAGCTGGCGACTACCTGCACGAAATGGGCTTGGCGGATGTATTCGAATTTTGGCAACGTGCATGGGCGCGTCGCCATGACCCTGCCGTATATCGAGCTTATATGACGCGGTTGCTGGCTCGCGCAGATATCGACGGCGTTCGCGCATTATTGGATGAATACGCGAGTGCTTATCGACACGATGGCCTGTGGGAGTGGGGGCAGATGAATTGCCTACGGTTAACCGCAGACCACCAATCCGTCTTAGATCTCGTGTCTGCATCGAAGGTGCCGGAGTCGCACCATGAGTCGTCTTGTCTAGCCCACTTTGCGTTGGGGAATTACGGTGACGCTCTGAGCGACGCAATGGCTCTGAATAATCAATTCCCCGGTAACCAGTACTTTATTGCCATGCTGTTGACGGCGTTACGTTGCCTTGACGATCCTCGNTACNAACAGTTGGTGAACTACGATGCCATGCTCTATGAGATTGACTTAACAGCATTGGAAAATGATGGCGGTGTGGCGATCGACTGGGCTGCGCTGGCTACGGATGTTGCGGCGCTGCACACGATGCAGGACTCTCCTATGCTGCAATCGGTTCGATCCGGCACTCAATCCTCGGGTAATCTGTTCACCGCAAACCGGCAAGGCGGGATCGCGCAGTTGGCCACATCGATTGAGCAACAGGCGCGCCGAGTTTTTGCCNAAGTGAGTGAGCTTAATCAGCCTCAAGAGCACCCGTTGCGGATGTTCCGTCCACGACAACCAATGATGCACGCCAGTTGGTCCATTAAGGCTGCAGCGGCCACATATCATGAGTCTCATGTGCACTCAAAAGGCTGGTACAGCGGCACCTGCTATGTGGATGTTCCGTCACAGCTCTCGCGCACCAGCGCCGATGGCCAGTTAATTTTTGGTGAGCCGCCGTTTGAGACTAAGGATCAATTGTCNGCGCAAGCTCAAGTGTTGCCAGAAGTGGGCAAATTAGTATTGTTCCCGAGCTACTTTTGGCATGGAACTCGACCATTCTCCGGTTCAGAACGCCGACTAGTGGTGGCCTTCGACTTTGGTGCTCCGGATTGTTTTGTTTGAACGCAAAACGTGTTCAGATCGATTCCGTCAGGTTTCAGGGCAATATCGCGTTACAGTTTGTAAGGCAATGTTAGAGGGCTATCGAGCTATAGTCCTGCAGGCCAGGCAGAGTTAATAGACCACAGATCAGCAGTCACTACGCAGGAGGAGCGTTATGAAGCCATTAGAGGGAATCACTGTTTTAGAATTTTCTACCATGATCACGGCATCGTTTGCGGCCATGATGATGGCGGAGCAGGGCGCACGGGTAATTAAGGTAGAGCCGATGAATGTCGGCGATCCCATGCGTTATATCGGCGCAAACAAAGGTGGCATATCGTCGCTGTTTGCCAACTGTAATCGCGGTAAACAGTCTATTCGCGTTAATCTGAAAGAGCAGGCTGGCCAAGAACTTATTCGTGAGTTAGTGGCCGGTGTGGATATCTTTATTCATAACTTTCGACCCGGCGTCATGGACAAATTGAATCTTGGCAGTGAAGTGCTGCGCGAATTGAATCCTCGGTTAATTTACGCCGCGATCTCGGGATTTGGTAAAGAGGGGCCTTTGGGAAGCGCTCCCGCGTACGATCCAATTATTCAGGCTCATGCGGGATTAACGGCAACTCAGGGTAAAGGCGGTGAGCCTGCGTTTTTTAGAACTCTGATTTGCGACAAGATCACCGCTTATACTGCGTGTCAGGCGGTGACATGTGCATTGTATGTGCGCGAAAAAACCGGCGTTGGTCAGCATATTGATCTGTCTATGCTCGATGCGGGGCTGTTTTTTGTTTTCCCTGATGGGTTTCAGAACCATACTTTGCTGGATGCCGACCACGAGCCCGGTCCATTTTTAATTGATCTACTGTATGAGTTAACCGCCACTAAGGATGGCGCAGTCACAATTTCTGCGGGCACGGATGAGATGCAAATGCGTTCGCTCATTGCCATAGGTATGGAGCATTTGCTCGCCGACGAGCGGTTTAATTCCTTTGAGAGGTTGGTTGCTAATCTAGAAGATTTTAAGTCATTAGTGGCTGCGGCTTATTTAGAATTCACCACGGACGAAATTATTGAAAAACTCAAGGCTGCTGATGTGCCTTGTGCGCGCTGTCTTGATCATGACGAGGTATTAGCTCAAGAACAGTTAGTGGCTAACGATTCAATCGCGGTATTTGATCACCCGATTATGGGCAGTATGCGGGTGGTTAAGTCACCGGCTCGCTTCGCCGGTGAGCGCCTTGAGCCGTCGCGTCCGAGTCCTGATCATGGAGAGCATACCGCAGAGGTGTTACGGGAATTTGCTGTTACTGAAGAGCGAATTTCGGCAATGAAGGAGCAGGGCGTCGTAGCGTAGGAGCAACGNTGCGGCGGTTTCGCGCCGCGCTGAGCAAGGATATTTTAGTGGTGCGCAGNGGACTGCGCGGGGTAATCGACCGAGGATTTTCGGTCTTGAGATTGTTGGGGGAGACAGAACGTGTTTGTAAAATATTTTGGTCTGCTTACGTTGGTGGCAGTGTTANTGGGTTGTGCGGACGCCGGTGGTGAGGGCGATGCNGACGGCACGGATCTGCGGTATGAGGTTGAATTGCGCTGGACCAGCTTCGGCATTCCCCATGTAAAGGCGGATGATTGGGGCAGTCTTGGTTATGGCTTTGCCTACGCAACCGCCACTGACGCGGTATGTGTTATTGCTAAAGATGTACAGATGGTCAATGGAAATCTGTCTGCACATTTCGGTGGGGATGGCGGCAACCTGCAAAGCGATATTTTTCACAAAGCCATTCTTACTGACGCAAAACTCGCCGACTACGATGCGCAACAAAGCGAACGTGCCAAGCTGATGAACGCAGGCTACGCAGCGGGATATAACCGTTTTTTACAGGATCATCAGGACGCTTTGCCGCAAAGCTGTGCAGGTGCCGATTGGGTGCGGCCGATTGACGAAAAAGATCTGGTGCGTCTTGCTCTGGGTGTTGGTATTCGCTATGGCCTGGGGCGGTTCCAAAAGCAAATCGCCGATGCATCTCCTGATACCCAACTCGCAGAGTCAGCCGTGGCCGAATGGGGGTTGCCTACGGGTATCGGTAGCAATGCCGTAGCAATTGGGCGTGATCTAAGTGCCACAGGACGCGGTCTGTTGTTGGGGAACCCGCATTATCCGTGGCATGGCGCATCGCGGTTTCATATGATTCATCTTACCGTGCCAGGTGAGCTTGACGTGATGGGCGCCAGTTTGTTGACCACCAATAGAGTGGCGATTGGCTTTAATCAAGAGATTGCTTGGACTCATACGGTATCCACGGCCAAGCGCTTTACCCTATACCGCCTCAAGCTGAATCCGCAAAACCCCTACGAATATTTTTATGACGGCGATTATCGGCCGATTGAGCAACGTTCGGTAACGGTCACTGTGCTTGGTGATGACGGCCAACTGACAGCTGAGCAGCACCAAACTTACTTTACGCACTATGGACCGGTGGTTGAGTCGGAGGCCTTAGCATGGAAAGACGGTATCGCGTTCGCTATGCGTGATGCGGTGATCGATAATTACCTTACTGCTGAGACCTATGATGCGCTAGCTAAGGCAACGTCCACAGCGGATATCGAAGCGGCGATCAGTCAGCAAGGTGTGTATTGGACCAATACGATCGCGGCCGACCGAGATGGTAATGCCTTTTATGCAGATATTAGCGGTACGCCAAATATTGACGCANNGCTGCTGCAGCGTTGTCAGATCAGTTTGCCCGAATCCATGAATTATCTGATTTTGCTGCGCGGTGATGACTCGAGTTGTGAATGGTACGACGACCCGAATACCCGGGTGGCGGGAACACTGCCGGCAGAAAAAATGCCGCGGGTTACGCGCTCAGACTATGTGTCTAACTCCAATGACAGCTATTGGTTGAGCAATCCGGACGCGCCGCTTGAGGGCTATTCACCGGTTATTGGCACAGAAGGTACGGCGCGTAGTTTACGCACTCGAGCCGGGCTGACCCAGCTGGCAGAATTGCGCGCGCAAAAGCAAACACTGGCCCTCGAAGACTTGCAGGGCATGCTATACAACCAGCGCAATTACGGTGCCGAGTTATTACTCGATGATGTNTTGGAATTGTGCGCCGGCGATGGGGAATTAGCAGCCGTCTGTGCNGCGTTGCGGNGCTGGGATCGCACAATGCATATCGATGCTAAGGGCGGCCATGTTTGGCGGGAATTTTGGCGGGACGCACGACAGATTGATGGGCTGTATAGTGAAGATTTTGACTCGGCAGACCCTATCCGGACGCCGGCAGGCATCAATACGGCGAATGCTGAGGTGCGCGCCCAGGTGAGGCAAGCCTTGCTTGGCGCGGCTAAACGCTTATCTGATGCAAATATCGCGCTCGATGCTCCGCTGGCTTCGATTCAGTATGTCCAGCGTAATGGCGCCAATATCGCGATTCCGGGGGGNGAGGGCTGGGCCGGCATGTTCAGTATGATTCGGACCAATTTGCAGCCGAATAAGGGCTATGCGCGGGTTTTTCACGGTAACAGCTACATCCAGACCGTGGGTTGGGATGCCTCGGGCGCGGTTAAGGCCCAGGGGATGCTGACCTACAGCCAATCGCCAGAGCCTGATTCGCCGCATTATCAGGATTTGACCGAGCTGTACTCGGCGGGTAAGTGGATTGATTTGCCCTTTACCGAGGCCGAGATCAGCGCNGATCCGCGATTACGCACCCTGTTATTACGGGAATAGAGCAGCTGCAGTATTAATTCGCGGGGGAGTAGAACGATGCAAAGANTAATCTCAGGCGCTGATGCACCGTTTGAAATCTCTTGGGATAAGTTGGGTGTTGCGCACGTCTGGGCCGAGACGGTTGCCGACGCCTATCGGGGTATGGGCTATGCCGCCGGACACGAAAGGTTGTGGCAAATCCACCTCAGTTGCGCCTATGCCAACGGTGAGGCTGCGGCGTTGTTGGGCGAGCGNTTTGTCGCTCAAGATGCGTTGCAGAGAGCGTTCAATGTGCATGGATGTTCGACGCCTAGACCGGCAAGTCCGGGTGATTGGGTGGCTAGTGCCTATCTGGAAGGCCTCAACGCTTACGTGGGGTCGCTGGATGAAATACCGCCAGAGTTTGCCCATGCGGGTGCTCAGCCACGGCTGTTTACCCTGAATGATATTGCCGCTCGGTACCGTTTTACTTCTTGGTCTCAGCATAAAAGTTGGACCGAAAAAATACTGTTGGGACGCCTCATGGCGACTCATGGAGTGGATTACTTTCGTGATCATGTATTGCATCTGTCCGCAGACGAT
>PAFJ01000055.1 GCA_002704325.1 Gammaproteobacteria bacterium
ACGAGAAGTCTATGCCCACTGTAACGCTTTATCACAACCCTAGCTGCTCGAAATCTCGCCAAACCCTAGCGTTGCTGCAAGAACGGGCTGTAACGTTAAATGTGGTGGAATATCTAAAGCAGCCACCTACTGCAAATGAAGTTCAACGCATACTCAGCGCTCTAGGTTTGACCGCGAGGCAAATGATGCGGACCAAGGAAAGCGTTTACCTAGAACTCAAGCTCGAAGATACTTCCGTGACCGAAGCAGCGCTCATCAACGCAATGGTTGAGAACCCCATTCTCATCGAACGGCCAATCGCTTTAACAGAGCACGGCGCCGCAATTGGCCGACCACCAGAAAACGTGCTTACCCTACTATGAGCAAACCTTACCTATTGATTCTGTATTACTCCCGCGGTGGCGGAACGCAAAATCTAGCCCTACATATCGCACGCGGTGTGGACAAGGTAGAGGGTATCGAGGCTCGCATCCGGACCGTGCCGCCGGTGAGCACCGTGGTAGAGCGCACTGCTGCTGCAGTCCCAGACACCGGAGCAGTTTTTTGCAGCAAAGAAGACTTACGCCATTGCGCAGGCCTAGCCTTGGGCAGTGCTACTCGGTTTGGCAACATGGCGGCGCCCATGAAGCACTTTCTCGATACTACGGCAGACCTCTGGGCAGATCACGCCTTAGTCGGTAAGCCGGCAAGCGTATTTACTTCAAGCGCGTCTATTCACGGCGGCCAAGAAAGCACCTTGTTGACGATGATGGTGCCTCTTTTGCATCACGGCATGCTCATCCAGGGATTGCCCTATAGTCTGCCGGCGCTCAATCAAACACGGAGTGGCGGCACCCCCTATGGTGTCACCCACCTCCAAGGCAACGATGATCCGGCAACATTAAGCGAAGATGAAGCTAGCCTAGCGGTAGCAGCCGGAATACAACTGGCGCAGATTTCACTGCGACTTAGTTCCACTACCCAAACATAGACAGGGAGAACACTTTTGCGCGGTTGGCTATTCTTAAGCTTGGTTTGTGCCGGATCGCTGCTTGCAGCAACAGGCCTACGGCAGTTTTTCATCGAGCCTTTGGCGACGGCTTCGAGTAACGGCATATGGTTTCTGATTCAGGTATTACCCCTGCTACTGCCGATGCCCGGGGCATTGAAAGGCGACCTGCGCAGCATGTTCGTGCTCTGCCTCGTGAGCTCTTTGTATTTTATTCACGCGGTGCTGGTAATTACCGATGACCACATGTTTTTGGTTAGCTCGGTCGAAATGTTCTTCTCTGTTGGCCTAGGGATCAGCGCCGCGATCTTCGTTCGCAAGCGGCGCGAACTAGACGCATCCTCAAGTGAGCAAACCGACTGACTAGAGCGCCAAACTCTTCCTCAGTGAATGATCGGCGCTGGCGCTTCTGACTCTACCGCCACAGCTTCTTCTTCCTCCACCGCCTGAACTGCATAACGGCGGGTAACGATCTCCCCTGAAACTAAGTCGGGAAGCTGTTGCAAGAACACATCCATATGGTCAGTGTCAAAATGACCCATCAGCGCTTCCATACTCTCCCATTCCTGAAACAGCATGAGCGTATCTGGGTCCGCTAGGCCGACATAAAACTCGTAAGACATACAACCTTTTTCATTACGACTGGCAGCCGCCATTTGCTTGGCGAGCGCCAATGCTTGGTCGCGCCGTTCGGGGCGAATTGGGATACTGCCGTGGACAATAATCATCGATCTGAATTAATCCTAATTATATTGGCGGCGCCAGAGGGCTTTGAGAAACAATAAAGCCATGCTCGCGCAGCGTTGCTTCGAGCTCGGGGATAATATTGGGGTCGTCTATGGTTGAGGGTACAGTGTACGCTTCACCATCAATCATTTTTCGAATGACCTGGCGCAATATCTTACCCGATCGAGTCTTAGGTAAGCGAGCGACCACCAACGCCCGCTTAAAATTAGCGATGGGACCAACATTGTCGCGCACGCTTTGCACAAGTTCAGCAACCAATGTCTCAGCCTCAACACTGATGCCATCTTTCAGCAACAAGAGCCCTACAGGTACCTGACCTTTCTCGGCATCGTGAATACCTACAACTGCGCACTCTGCAACCGCATTGTGTTCGGCGACCACTTCCTCAATNCGCCCGGTTGATAATCGGTGACCCGCNACATTTATGACGTCGTCNGTTCTCCCCATAACGTACACATAGCCATCTGCATCACGATAACCGCCGTCCCCTGTCAAATAAAATCCGGGGAACTGGCTCCAGTAACTTTGCTGAAAACGCTCATGATCACGCCATACAGTAGCGAACGCACTGGGCGGCAGNGGCGCTTTGACAACAATCGCACCCTCTGCGCCAGCACCNACTTCTTGACCAGCCTCATCTAATACCCGNAAGTCCCATCCAGGCGCCGGCATGCCACACGANCCTGCCCGACTCGGCAANAGTTCAATCCCTGCAAGATTTGCGCAAATCGACCATCCCGTCTCGGTCTGCCACCAATGATCAATTACTGGCACTTGCAGGTGCTGCTCTAACCAATAGTAGGTAGGTGGGTCTAATCGCTCCCCGGCAACGAATTGGTATTTCAAACTGGAAATGTCGTANTGCGCTAACAATTTACAATCAGGATCNTCTTTTTTTATCGCACGNAAAGCCGTNGGCGCGACAAAAAAACTGTTAACTCTGTGCTCTGCCAGAACCCGCCAGAATGCACCCGCATCAGGGGTCTTTACCGGCTTACCTTCGTAAACCACCGTGGTGCAGCCGGCCAGCAAAGGTCCATAGACAATATAGGAGTGACCGACCACCCAGCCGACATCAGACGCCGCCCAATACACATCGCCNACACCAACATCATAGACCGCGGACATACTGTACTTCAGCGCCACTGCATGACCGCCGTTNTCACGGACAATACCCTTCGGTTTNCCNGTAGTGCCCGAGGTATACAAGATATAGAGCGGATCCGTTGCAGCAACNGGCACGCATGCAACNGGCTCNGCCGACTCGGCCCANGCNGCCCAATCCAAATCGCGCGGCGCGGTTAATTGCGCNGGCGCTTGTGGGCGTTCCAACATCACAACATGCGCNGGTTTGTGGTGAGCAAGTGCTAGAGCCCCATTAAGTAAAGGCTGGTAGGGAATGACCCGATCCGTCTCAATACCGCAAGTCGCTGCAAGTACNACCNTCGGCGTTGCNTCATCAATGCGCATGGCTAACTCGTCCGCNGCGAACCCGCCAAACACAACAGAGTGCACGGCGCCAATTCGCGCGCATGCCAACATGGCCACAACCGTTTCGGGCACCATCGGCATGTAGATGATTACCACATCCCCNTNNCNNACACCGAGCTCCACCAAGCCACCAGCAACTCGCGCAGTCCAGTCCATCAACTCAGCGTAGCTGTATCGAGCCACAGTATTGGTTACTGGCGAATCAAAGATCAGCGCGGTTTGATCGCCGCGACCCTGTTGCACGTGGTAATCAATCGCGCAGAAACAAGTATTCAGCGTGCCATCAGCAAACCAGCGCGCAACNCCATTGGCATCATTGCTCAGGATATTCTGCGGCGCGGCATACCAAGGAATATCTTTGGCTCGTTCTGCCCAAAACGCCTCGGGATCACTGATCGATCGCTGATATGTGTCTGCGTATTGCATAATGCGCCTCCGCTCACGCACTGGCAGCAGGGGCCTGGAAAAGTGAAAGGTGTGCGGCGCGCCTGCAGCGACAATTGCTGTCGCCGCAAGCTTACCCCATTTCCTAGAGGGTCGAGCCTATTACGCTGTGAATTTCTTTATTTGAGCCGGCTTAGGGCAGCGCGAAATGAGGTCTTTGTAGACATTAGAGCGCTTACCAATTTTCTTATGCTCACAATAAAAATCCACAGCACGCGCCCATGCTTCTACACGCCCATGCTTTGTGATGGACACAGTCGTATTGACGATTTTGCCGCGCACACGCGACATGACACCAACCTGAAATACCGGTGTAAGCGTNCCGCTCTTCTCGCGCTTCATTCGACACAATATTCCACGGATCTGACCNGAAGGATCTAAGTCNATCTCTTTGTCTTTTCGGTCGCGATTTTTTTGTTGCAGCTCTTTCAGNGTTGTATCACGCGCATCAGCCACGGCTTTNACCTCTGCACGAGCCGCNCCACGCATCCGCTTGCTATTTGCTTTTAGGGAAAAGTACTCTTGATAAGTTTTACCATCAATTTGCCGGCGCACCCGAAAACCAAAAAATCTGGGGTTGTCTAACAACTCTACGCTCATCGGAACTCCTTCTACTTCGGACTGTCAACATTCTATACGCAAACCCACGGAGCTTACTAATTCGGTTAGCACCAAACAGCAGCACCAATAGGCCAACGACCTGCAAAAAAATTAACCCTAATTCGCTCAACCATCTGCGATANGCAAATNTTAAATGTTAACCTTTGNTTAACAAATTGACCGAAGGAGTCACAATACTAAACCAATTACCGAAGCGTTGTCCCCTGTTAAATATGGTTTGTTGAATAAATTTATTGAGAATATGCTCGCAAAGCCTAAATTCCTGCACCTTTTTGGATCATCTGATTTCCATGCGTAAAATCATCCACTGCGATTGCGACAGTTTTTACGCGTCCATTGAAATGCGCGACAACCCGGACCTGCGTGATAAACCCATTGCGGTCGGTGGAAGACCGGACCAACGTGGCGTTGTCGCTACTTGCAATTACGCTGCTCGCGCCTACGGCGTACGCTCTGCGATGCCTATGTCCACGGCCCTACGCAACTGNGCAGATCTGGTTGTGGTCAGCACTAATATGGGCAAATACAAAGAAGAGTCGGCCCGAGTGCAGGCGATTTTTCGGCAGTATACCGACTTGGTAGAACCGTTATCGTTAGACGAGGCGTTTCTAGACGTTAGCCACAGCTCCATCGCTAATGGCAGTGCCACGCTCATTGCCAAAGAGATTCGCGATCGAGTGCGTGCCGAAATAGGTATTACTATCTCAGCAGGCATCGCAAACAATAAATTCCTCGCCAAAATTGCATCTGATTGGAATAAGCCTGACGGCCAAATGACCGTAGAACCGGCAGACGTGGCAAATTTTATCCGCGTTTTACCCATCGAAAAGATTTTTGGTGTCGGCTCAGTAACCGCAGGAAAGATGCATCGCATGGGTCTGAACACTTGCGCAGATCTGCAAAACCTATCGGTTCTCGACCTCACCAAGCATTTTGGGAAATTCGGCGCGCGACTATTTGATCTCTGCCGCGGTAAAGATGACCGACCTGTAAGCCCCTACCGACAGCGTAAATCCGTGAGTACAGAGCGCACCTATACAGTGGATCTGGCTAACCCGACCGCTTGCAACGAAGAGATCGATCACCTTTTTTCCGACTTACAAAAACGCGTGACGCGCGCAAACTGCAAACATCTCATAAAGTCCAGAACGCTGAAATTGCGCTTCGATGATTTCTCAATTACCACGGTAAGCCGAGCCGGTCTGGAACTGGACCCAGCCTGCTATCGGCAACTCCTGGATGAAGCCTGGCAGCGCAAAGGCTTACCGATACGATTATTGGGGCTGGGTGTACAGCTAAAAACTGAACCTGAGGTAGGCAAGGAAGGCGTGCAATTTGGACTTTTCAAAGAAATCTAGATCGCAAATTGAATTTGCGCGAACTCCTTATACANCGCATTTTCGGCGAGCAGGCGCTCGTGGCCGCCCTGCGCGAGCAGCGCACCGCGATCCATTACGCAGATCCGGTCTGCAGTACGAACGGTAGAAAGCCGGTGAGCAATAACCACGACGGTCATCCTCCCCTTAAGACTATGTAGGGATTTACCAACAAATTCTTCGCTTTGCGCGTCCAAGGCACTGGTCGCCTCGTCGAGCAATAAGCATCTGGGCTGAGCAATTAGTGCTCGTGCGATCGCCANCCGCTGCCGTTGTCCCCCTGACAGCCCAACACCGTTTTCACCTACCCAAGTATCTATACCATGGGGCAGGTCTTGAACGAATTCCGTCGCGTAGGCGAGGTCCAGCGCCCGGCCTATTTCATTTGCACTGGCCTGAGGTCGCCCATACGTTANGTTGTCGCGCAAGGTCCCCGAGAACAAAACTGGATCTTGTGGAACAAAGCCAAACGCAGCACGGACCGCTTCCAGCGAGCGCTCTCGCAAATCGACCCCATCGAGTAATATCGCTCCACTACATGGATCGTAAAATCGCTGCAATAAATCAAATAGAGTGCTTTTACCTGCGCCCGAAGGCCCTACAANAGCAACCATTTCGCCAGCCTCGACCTTCAGACTGACATCATTTATGGCCATGTATTGGGGCCGAGATGGGTAGCTGAAGGACAAATTTTGCANGCACAAGCTTGCAGACGAATGCCCATAAGCATTCCCTTTTTCGCTTGTGTTTTGGCTGTCAATTACGTCGTTGGAAGCGTGCAGCAATTCCATCAGGCGCTCCGTCGCGCCAGCGGCGCGCTGCAGATCACTCCAAACTTCGGAGATTGCACCTACAGAACCCGCAACAATAAAGGCATAAAAAATAAACGCCGCCAGATCTCCTGGCGATGTGCGCCCGGCAAGCACGTCCTGCCCACCCACCCACAAAAGCGTCGCTACAGCGCCAAAGACCACCAGCATCACCACCGCGATCAGCACTGCTCGATGCCAGATCCTCTGCAAAGCCACCTTTAAAGAACGATCGAGCCGCTCACCAAATTGCGCGACATCGGCGCTCTGGTGATTGAACGACTGGACAATCTTTATGTTGCGGAAACTTTCACTGACTTGGCTGCCCACGTCTGCGAGCCGATCTTGGCTAGTGCGGGACAACAAGCGCACCCGGCGGCCAAATAACACAACGGGCANGACAACCAACGGCACACTACCAAGCACCAATAATGAAAGCTTGGGGTTGGTAATGACCAACAGCACTAAACCGCCAACAAGCATAAGAGCATTGCGTAGGGCGATAGAAACCGAAGACCCTATGACCGTTTGCAATAACGTAGTATCTGTTGTCACACGCGATTGTATTTCACTTGGGGTGTTCGTTTCGAAAAAACCTGGATGCATGTGGATCAAGTGGTCAAACACAGCTTGACGAATGTCATTACTGACTTTTTCGCCCACCCATGAAACAAAGTAGAAGCGTACGAAGGTACCCGCCGTCAAAACGGTGACAAACAGCACAAACAGTATCAGCGATTCAGTAAGTAGCGCCGCCTGGCCACTGGCAAACCCGTTGTCGATAACAATCCGAATGCCTTGCCCCAATAGCAGCATCGCGGTGGCCGTGACGCACAAAGCAACGCTTGCCAGCACCACCTGAAGGCGGTACGGCCTAAGAAATCTTAAGGCTGGCGTCAAACGTTGCATATTGCGCGACGTTTCGCGATCTTCTAAGTATTCGGTCATCTTGATTATGCCACCACGGTGTTCAGCGCCAGCGCCTGACACGGCACCCAGCGTGCGCGCGCGGAGAACGCGAGTGCGCAAGGTACTTGGCCTTAGGCGTTAAGGTCAATATGCAAGCAAGCAGCGACAGTGCATTAACATTGAAATATCAGGCTAAATACCGCTAAGGTGCCGGCGTCAAAAAAAGGATAGGCTCAATGGCAGATACTTTGAATTCGCCCACCCTGGAATGTTTGCGACGAGAAACGGCCGCAAATCCGACCGCCAGCGTAATTTGGTTGCATGGCCTTGGCGCTGACGCCACCGACTTCGAGCCATTGGTACCGATGCTCGATCTCAACGCCAGCGTGCGCTTCATCTTTCCCAACGCGCCGATCCGGCCCGTTACCATCAATGGCGGCATGGAAATGCGTGCATGGTATGACATCGACCCCGGTGCGCCCCTTGCTGGCGGCAATGACATCCAAAATTCAATGCGCGCCATTCGCTCGATTGTGGAGGAAGAAATCGCGGCTGGCATCCCTAGTGCGCGCATTGCCCTAGCCGGATTCTCTCAGGGCGGCGTCATCGCCTTAGAACTGGGCTTAAGTTTTGACCAGCCGTTGGCAGGTATTATGGCGCTCTCAACCTATCTCCATGATCATGAAAACATTACGCAACGCATCGGCCTAGCGAATGTAGACACGCCCATTTTTATGGCCCACGGATTGTCAGACCCAGTCATCCCGATCACTCGCGCAATCACCTCGCGCGAAGCCTTNATGGGACTTAACTACCGCATTCAGTGGCAAGAGTACGCAATGGGTCATCAGGTNTGCCCCCAAGAAATAACGCACATTAGTCAATGGCTAGCATCGATTTATCCCAGCTAAGCCCGCTAGCAGCGACGCCCAGCGACTGGCTCGAAACGGTACTGGCCGATTTTGATGGGTTCCTTATGGATCATGCATCGGCAGAGAAAAAGGCCTCAGGCATGGCTATGAGCATGATTTCTCACTACCCGGATCAGCCCTCAATCGTGCGCGCCATGGTCGAACTGGCTGTTGAAGAACTGAACCACTATCGCGAAGTCATGCGACTGATTCTAGAACGCCAGCTTACGCCCACTGCAGACCTCAAAGACCCTTACATTCATGCTCTGAATGGCCAAGTGCGCAAAGCGGCCGAACACTTTTTGCTTGACCGTTTAAGCGTTGCTGCGGTGGTCGAACGACGCGGTGCCGAACGCTTTGCAATAATCGCAGATAGCTTGCAAAACGAACCTAGTCTGCAACGCTTCTATCAAGCCATCGCAGCAAGCGAGCAACGCCATTGGGAACTGTTCATAAACTTAGCAGTAGAACATTTCGACGAATCGACAGTGGTCGAGCGTTTTAACGAATTGTCTCAATGCGAGGCGAAGATCATCAAAACTCTGCCGCTGCGCGCCGCCCTGCACTGACTTTACGCGCCATGGATCGCACCATCGATCAATATCTCCAGCGCCACGCGGAACCCGAGGCGCTCCAGCTANCCTTGACNNANCANCCTGCACTCAAAGACAACCAGCNCTATCAGAATGTCTTGGTAATTCCAGCGTTTGCTGAATCAGCGAATTTTTTAGCTGGCGTACTTAAGCACTGTGGCAACTCGAATCTGCTGAGTATCGTGGTGGTCAACGCTCCTGATAACCCCGCCATCGAACCCCAGCAAATCAGCGCCACGACCAAATTACTAAGTGCCCTCAAGCACAGCGAACAAACCCCACTATTGGTCATTGATCGAGCCAGTCTTGGCAAACGCATACCGCCGAAACAAGGGGTAGGGCTGGCACGAAAAATAGGTTCAGATATCGCTCTACGCCTATATCGTGACGGCCAAGTCACATCATCTTGGCTTTGCCAAACAGACGCCGACGCCTGCCTACCGAAAGACTATTTTGCGGCACTGTCCGCCCATCAAGGCACTGTTGTATTTAGCCATGAGCACGTTAGCGAGGACCCCTTGCTTACCTTTGCGGCGACGCTGTATGACGCGCATATGCAATATTACGTTCAGGCACTGGCGAATCAGGGCAGCCCATATGCGTATCCAACTCTTGGCAGCACCATCGCGGTAGACGCGATCAGTTACGCCCAAGCACGCGGATTCCCCAAGCGCAACGCCGGGGAGGACTTTCATTTTCTCAATAAGCTCAACAAACTTCAGCCGATAACATGGCTGCAACAACCGACTATCAAGGTGCAAGCTCGGCGCTCGACGCGGGTCGTTTTTGGCACGGGGCCAGCACTCGAAAAAATTATCACTCTGCTGCAAGACGATCCTAGCGGTATTGGCTATTTGAGCTATGACCATCAATGCTTCGAATTATTAGGTAAAGGTCTAGACTACTTGCGGCTGTGCAGTCAGCACCCTAAGGATTCTACCGGCTCTCCGNCCGAAAGCGCTGACCATGCACGCGTCGTGCAAATCTTCCAGCACTTGGGCCTAGATAAGGTCATAAACGACAAATTTTACCAACAACCCAGCCCCGAACAGCGCCTGCGCTTATTAACGGACTGGTTCGATGCGCTTAAGACGCTGAGGTTCGTGCATCGCGCACGGGATTTTTTCCCTGACACTAGCTTGCTGCGCACATTGGCCCAGCTGCCCGCCTCGTACGCAACGAAATTACGTTCTAGGCCAGAATAGTTTAGACTTGCGCGGCTTTAAACGGCACAAAGCTGAACCCGGACATGGATCGGTCTTGGGCCGCAAACCCAATGCTCGTTCTTACGCGAACGCTGCGCATCGGCATTTTTACCATGGCAACAATTTTTATTGACGGACAAGCCGGCACTACGGGCATAGAGATTACCGCACGCCTGCGTGGACGCAGCGATCTTAAACTTTTGACTATCCAAGATGAGCACCGCAAGGATCCCGCAATCCGCGAGCAAATGTTCAAACAAGCCGATGTCGCCATTCTGTGTCTACCCGATGACGCTGCTCGAGAAGCCTGCACATTGAGCGACGGTCGCTGCAGGATAATTGACGCCAGCAGTGCTCATCGCGTGCATCCCGAGTGGGCGTATGGCCTGCCCGAATTGAGCGAGGAAAATCGCAGCATCATTGCCAAGGCCGACAAAGTCAGCAATCCTGGTTGTTATCCTCAAGGCTTCGTTCTTAGTGTTCTGCCATTAATCGAGGCCGAGGTATTAGCTCGCGATACGCCCCTGCGATGTAGCGCTGTTTCCGGTTTTTCCGGTGGCGGGCGCCAGATGATCGAATCTTTTCGAGACTTCACACCCGAACAGGCTGATACCTACAACAGTCAAGCCTATGGGCTCACCCAAAATCACAAGCATCTTCCAGAAATGCAGCATTACAGCGGCACCGCGATTGCACCGATTTTTTTACCTATGGTAGCCGCCTACTATAAAGGTATGGTCACAAGTATCGCGTTATTTGCGAGCGAGCTAAACGGCGCCACACCCGACGATGTCCAGACTATCCTGAAGCGGCGCTATGCCAGTGAGCAATTTATTCAAGTAGCGCCGGTGAATGCCAACGAGCAGCTCACGAACGGATACTTGAATCCCACCGCTTGCAACGGCACAAATAACTTAGAGTTAATGGTATTCGGTGATGCACAACGTGTAGTCATTAATGCTCGGTATGACAACTTAGGCAAGGGCGCAGCGGGCGCCGCAATACAAAACCTTAATATTATGCTCGGAAAGCAAGAGGATCTTGGGCTATGACCGTTGGTAAATCAGGACAACCCTTAGCAGAGCTATCGAAAACAGACTTGCAAGCATTGGAGCGCGACTGGATAGAGGCGTTAACGCAAGTAAGCGGCGCTAATCAACAGTTGGACTTAAGCCGCGGCAAACCCGGTGCTGAGCAACTTAACCTTAGCGATGCCCTAGAGACTATGATCGCCGGCAACTACATCAGCGCAGACGGCACTGATACTCGAAACTATGGTGGCTTAATGGGTATTGCCGAAGCGCGCGATCTCGGCTCCGAAATCATGGACGTGCCGGCAGCAGAGATCATGGCCGCAGGCAATTCAAGCCTAAATCTTATGCATCTCGTATTGAGCACGGCCTTCAATCTTGGCTTATGGGGAGATGAACGAAAGTGGCGCAACAGCGAACCGGTTAAGGTGCTCACACCTGTCCCCGGCTATGATCGACACTTCGTCCTATGCCAACACTTCGGCATGGAAATGGTCAACATTCCCATGCTTGAGGACGGTCCAGACATGCACCAGGCCATTGAACTTGCCGCCGCAGACTCTTGCATTAAAGCCATCTGGTGCGTACCAAAATACGCGAATCCCACCGGCAATACGTATTCAGACAACACCGTGAGCGCATTGGCNGATTTACCNAATCAGGCCGCGGCCAAGGATTTCGTCGTACTCTGGGACAACGCTTATGCGGTGCATCACTTGCAGCAACCCGGCGACGCCTTAGCTAGCATTCGCGATGCAGCGATCGCCGCCGGGACTCACGAACACGTTGTGCAATTCGCTTCCACCTCAAAAATCACCTTCGCTGGCGCGGGTGTAGGCTTTGTTGCCTCCGGCGCGAACGTGTTAAAAAACCTTACCGCACACCTAAGTGTACAAACCGTCGGACCGGACAAGGTCAACCAATTGAGACACGCGCGCTTCCTCAACGGGCGCATCGCGGAGCATATGGCAGCACATGCAGAGATTCTGCGTCCTAAATTTGCATTGGTAGAACGCGCATTAACCGAGCAATTGGGCGGCCTTGCCATTGCCCAATGGACACAACCCAATGGCGGTTATTTCATTTCTCTGGACCTATTGCCCGGACTGGCGAAACAGGTTGTAGCTATGGCAAAAGACGCCGGCTTAGTGCTTACACCCGCAGGCGCCACTTTCCCAAACGGTGTCGATCCTGATGATCGCAACGTCCGCATTGCTCCAACTTTTGGTGGCTTAGAGGAATTAGCAGGCGCTATGGAGATACTTACATTATGCGTGAAACTCGCCAGTGCGCGCCAATTGCTCGGACAATCCTAGGAAAACTATGACCGACCCCATACCAGCTAATGACCTCGACAATTCTGCAACGACAACAACAGCCGAGCCAGATCGGTTCAACGATTTTGCCTTGCCAGAACCATTGGTCCGCGCAATCGACGACCTAGGCTTTGAATTTTGCACCCCAATTCAGGGNCGAGCGCTGCCATTCAGCCTTGCCGACTACGATGTCACCGGGCAAGCTCAGACAGGTACCGGCAAAACCGCTGCCTTTCTGATTACATTATTGACCCGATTCTGGGAGAACCCACTGCAAGAGCCAATGCCTATGGGCACGCCCCGTGCCTTGGTACTGGCTCCGACACGAGAGCTCGCTCTGCAAATTGAGGGCGACGCAGAGGGTCTCTCGAAATATATGGGGGTCACTACGGTAAGCGTCGTAGGGGGTATGGATTTCACCAAGCAACAAGAGCGTTTAGCGGCAAAACCCGTGGACATACTCGTTGCAACACCGGGACGACTTATCGACTTCCTAGAGCGACGCCATGTGAATTTGAGCAAAGTTGAGTCTTTAGTCATTGATGAGGCAGACCGCATGCTCGATATGGGATTTATCCCTGACGTTCGACGCATCGTCTATCAGACCCCGCACAAACGACAACGCCAAACCTTATTTTTCTCGGCGACTTTCAATGAAACNGTCATGCGTCTGGCGCAATCTTGGACCATCGATCCAGAACATATCGTAGTAGAACCCGACAGCGTTGCCACGGATACAGTAGATCAGAAATTTTGGCTGGTCAGCGGCAGTGGGCGCCAACAACTACTGCACGATTTCTTGCAGGTGAAGCGGCCCGCCCGCGCGATCATCTTTGCCAATCGTAGGGATCAAACCCATCGCTTAGTCAGCTATCTCAGCAAAAAGGGTATGCAGTGCGAAGGTCTTGCGGGTGATATTCCGCAAAAGAAACGTTTGTCGACACTCAACCGGTTCAAGGAAGGAAAACTCCAATATCTTATCGCTACCGACGTAGCTGGCCGCGGAATACACGTTGACGGGGTCACCCATGTCATAAACTTTGAGCTTCCAGAAGACCCTGAGGATTACGTTCATCGCATTGGTCGAACAGGCCGTGCTGGCGCTGAAGGGGTGGCTATTAGCTTTGTATCAGAGGACGATGCGTTTAACTTACCGGCGTTGGAAGAATACTTGGGNAACCAAATCAAGTGTGTGCAACCAGAAGATCTGGGCAATGCAGCTGAATAAGACTCGCGCTGCGCGATTAAAGGCCTTAAGCAATCATGCCTAGTACCCAAGCGACCAAAGTAGCTGTTGTCCAGCACAACGCCGGGGTAGACGTAGAGGCAAACCTCACCACCCTCACAACGTTAAGCCAACAAGCCGCTGCTGAGGGTGCCCGATTGATCACTTGGGCAGAGGCCTTCGCTTATCTAGGTCGACACGAGGGCAAACAAGAAATCCTTGAAGCATTGCCCGAAGGGGGNCCTATCTTGCGCCGCTGTCAGGCGTTAGCGCAGCAGCTCGACTGCGACTTATTGCTCGGCGGATTCCACGAAGCCATCCCTGAAGACCCGCAGCGCTGCTACAACACCAGCGTTTATCTGGACAGCACCGGGTCGATAAAGGCTCTATATCGAAAAATCCATTTGTTCGATGTCAATATTCCAGACGGCCCGCAATTGCAGGAATCCCGCCAAACCGCCGCAGGTGATCGAACCGTGATCGCCGCAACAAGCTTTGGCGCTCTCGGCCTGACCATTTGTTACGATCTGCGTTTCCCGGCCCTATACGAAAGCCTGACCAATCAAGGGGCAATTGCCCACAGCGTACCCTCAGCATTCACGGCAACGACTGGCGACGCCCACTGGCACGCGCTACTGCGGGCACGGGCGATCGAAAACCAAAGCTACGTTATCGCTCCCGCACAGCATGGTCAGCACAGCGCCAATAGAGCGTCTTATGGCCATTCGGTGATTATTGATCCTTGGGGACAGGTACTCGCGGAAATCGATGACGGCGACGGTTACGCCATCGCAAGCGTAGACCCAAATGAGGTCGCGCGAGTGCGCGAACAACTCCCTAGCCTCAAAAATCGCCAGCGCTTTAGGTAATGGCAGAGCAAAACCATGGCCCATAAAAGTACAACTCGCTCCACTAACAGTTTGGTAATTCTCGCGGCTCTGATCATTATCGCTGCGGGCTTGAAATCGGCACAAGCGCTCATCGTGCCTTTCCTATTGTCGGTATTTATTGCAACCATAGCCGCAACGCCACTGTTTTGGCTGCGCGACCGCGGNTTAAACAACAGTATCGCTCTGCCTACCGTCATTGTTGGCATTATTACGATACTTGCAGTACTCGGCGGCCTCCTCGCTTCGTCGACTTCTGCATTTGCTGCAAAACTACCTTTTTACCAAGAACGCCTCGCCCTCCTGCAGACTCAGCTGATAGCAGTGCTTAACGATTTTGAAATNCCTTTAGATCTTACCAACGTAGTGACCAACCTATCTCCCGGATCAGCATTAACGTTTGCGAGTTCGACTTTGGCTGGCATCGGCGCAGTACTCGGCGACGGCCTACTCATTACCCTTACGGTCATATTCATTCTCGCCGAAGCCAGCAGTTTCCCAAGCAAACTAAGACAGGTTCTTTCTAACCCACAGCGCGACTTGCCGCTGTTCTCTCAGTTCACCGCCAATATGGACCGCTACATCGCCATCAAGACCAGTGTCAGTATTGCCACTGGCCTTGTTGTTACAACGGTACTCTGGATCCTAGAAATAGACTTCCCGCTGTTGTGGGGCTTGCTCGCCATGCTGCTGAACTTTATCCCAACCATCGGCTCTATCATCGCAGCGGTGCCGCCGATTTTACTGGCAATTGTGCAAGCCGGACCCGCAACCGCTGGTGCAGTCGCTGGGAGTTTTTTCCTAATCAATTTGGTGATGGGCAACGTTGTCGAGCCACGGTTCATGGGGCGCGGCTTGGGTCTTTCCACATTAGTGGTGTTTCTTTCTCTGGTGCTATGGGGCTGGTTACTGGGCCCGATTGGTATGCTGTTGTCTGTGCCCTTGACCATGACCGCCAAAATCGCCCTTGAGGCAAACCCCAACACGACTTGGATAGCCTATCTTTTAGGGCCTGCCGAACCGCCATCAACCGCATCATCGAATTCAGCGCCAGCAGATGATACGCCACCGTCAGAAACGGTCTCATGAGTAAATACCAGCGCCCCAACATTCGACGCATGGACGGCTATAGCTGGGGTGAGCAGCCGCAAGATCGTCAGACGATTAAACTAAACACTAATGAAAACCCCTACCCGCCCAGCCCTGCGGTGGCCGATGCCCTGAGCAACTTCACCGCCGCAGAGTTACGCACCTACCCGCAACCTACTGCGGATGTCATGCGCGAGCACATCGCCAAACTGCATGATCTGAGTACCCGCCAGGTTGTCGTCACCCATGCAGGCGACGAAGCGCTGCGCCTCGCCATAACCACCTACGTTAGCCCGGGCGGCACCTTTGCCAGTACTGACCCTAGTTATTCACTTTATCCCGTGCTCGCCCAGATACAGGATGCACGGACACTTCGGGTAGACCTAGAGGCCAATTGGTCTATCCCTCCTGACTTCCCGGCCCAAGCCCGTGCCGCGGATGCTCAGCTTACTTGCCTTGTAAACCCGCACGCACCCAGCGGATACCTAACCCCAGTAGAACAATTGCACCGAATTGCCGAAGAAATCAGCGGTGTATTGCTGATCGACGAGGCCTACGCTGATTTCATTGATCCCAAAATCGGCTATACCAGTCGCGAGTTAGTTACTCAGCACGACAATGTTTTAGTGTTGCGGACCTTCAGTAAAGGGTACAGCCTCGCGGGTTTAAGACTGGGTTACTTACTCGGTGCGGAAGAACTGATTACGCCCATAATCGAAAAGACCCGAGACACCTATAACATCGACGCTATAAGCCAGAGCCTCGGCATTGCTGCTTTACAGGACCAAGACTATGCACGCGCCACATGGGAAAAAGTTCGCGAACAACGCCAGTTTCTCGCGCAAACACTCAATGATCTAGGCTGGTCGTGTCTTGCAAGCGAAGGTAATTTCTTACTTTCCACGCCGCCGCCGAACAGCATTGGTGCGGCAGAAATCTACAAACGGCTTAAAGCCGAGGGCATTTTAGTCCGCTATTTCGACCACCCGCGCCTGCATGACAAGTTACGCATAAGTATTGGTACAAAGGAACAAAACCAAGTTTTGCTAGAGAACCTGCGGCACCTTTGTCGCTGATCACGAGGCCAAAAAGCTATGAGCAAACATCTGTTACGCGCTGCCGAAATTGCCGCAATGCCAAAAAAGCAAATCCAGCATCAATTTAATAACAACGCGATTCGCCTAACCCGCTCACTCAGCACTGCGCTTGGGTTGCAACGCTTGGGGCTGCATCTGGTGACCCTAGAACCAGGGCGGGATTCGACGACCCACCACTACCATGATGCGGATGAGGAATTTATTTATATTATTGCTGGAGTAGGCCTAGCCAAAATCGGCGATCAAACCTTTAGCGTTAGCGCCGGCGATTTTATGGGCTTCACAGCGCCGTCGGAGCCTCACAGTTTGCACAACAGTTCCTCAGACGATTTGGTTTATCTGATGGGTGGCGAATCTGCCCCGGTAGACATTGTTCATTATCCAGATATTGGGCGGAGCATGACCAAATCCCACGGCCGCCGCAGTTATAGCGATTGGGACGANATTCACGAAGTAACAACTCGAGGCCGTTAGCCATTGGTCTTGAGCGTGAGCTCAAGTAACCTGTTTTTTTACGTATTTTTTGGAGGGAAATATGACACAACTACCCGCAGTGAGTTTGGCCGCCGTTCCGGGTCGCAGACTCAAGACCATAGAGATCGCGAAAGAAATAGAGCAGCGAGGATTTCCTGGCATATTCGGTCCGAGCCTAGGCGACAGTCTGTCATTGTGTAANGCCATTGCNCTGAGCACTACTGACATCATGATTGGNACCAGCATCACGCCAATTTACACCCGNAATGTCACAGATTTTGCGCAAACCGCGGCATTTCTGCACGAAGTGTCCAACGGTCGTTTTCGTTTTGGTGTGGGCGTCAGCCACGCGCCAGCCCTAAACCGCATGGGTATCACGGCAGGTAAGCCGCTGGGCGACATGCGTCAGTTTGTCGAAGACATGCACGCAACCCCGAGGGTNGGAGACCTACCGCCCATCGTACTGGCGACCCTNCGTGACAAAATGATTCAACTCGCNGAAGAAATCGGCGGCGGCATGGTATTTGCCAACGGCGCGCGCTCTTANATGGGGCATTCATTAGGGAATCTAAGCCCTGAGACCAAGGCGAATGACGATTTTTTTATTGGCAACATGGTGCCGACCTGCATTAGCGACGACAAAGCTGCGGCCGCGGCTGTGAATCGCAAAACANTGACCAGCTACGCCTTCTTACCAAACTACCGCAATTACTGGAAACAAGCCGGCTATGAGGAAGAAATGAACGGCGTCGANGCCGCGATTGCCAAGAAGGATTACGACCGTGTGCCCGAGTGCTTATCCGATCGCTGGCTCGCCGACACAACCTTATTCGGCAGCGCCAGCGAAATCCGAGAAGGCATTGAGGCTTGGTTTGATTCTGGGATCAAAACCCCAATCGTCGTGCCGTCTTCCGCATCAGGTGGGCAAATCCAAGCGCTTGAGGAATTCTTCGCGCTCTGGGATTAATGTCCGCGCGCACCCTTACCCTTCTGCGCCACGGCGATGCGTTACCTGCAGNAGCCGGCGCAGAGGATTATCACCGACCANTAAGCGCANGTGGCCGTGATGATATCCAGCGTTTGCTCGCGCGGTGTCTAGATTTAAAGATTGACGTTGATTGGATCTACGCTAGCCCAGCGCAGCGCACTCAGGCGAGCGCCAAACCCTTTAAGACGGCCTGGAATTGCACAAGCACCGATAACCCAGAACTCTACCTTGCAGATGAATACCACTTGTTCGACATTTTGCGGCAAACGCCACCGGACATTGCCCACGTTTTCATGGTGGGCCATAACCCTGGCAT
Source organism: Gammaproteobacteria bacterium (assembly GCA_002704325.1). Lineage (GTDB taxonomy): Bacteria > Pseudomonadota > Gammaproteobacteria > Pseudomonadales > Azotimanducaceae > UBA4421. Next base: position 18,518 of record PAFJ01000055.1, read on the forward strand.
GAGCAATCTCGCTAGCCAGTTGAGCCGACCGCAGAACCCCATGGCGTTGCCCACGGCCGGGTTAGTCAGCTTCACCACCACTGCCGAATGGGTGGATCTTCGGCCGCAATGCGCTCGCTTAACCTTTCAGTTATACCCCGCCGATTACTGAGGTTTCTCGATAAGCGCCAAATAAAATCCGTCCCAAGGGCCCTTTGGTATAATTCGCAANGAANAAGTAAGCATAGGATTAAGTTCTTTACCCATCCAGCGAGTTAATCCNGACCGCATATTTTTTGGCGCGTTTGCGATGGGTAACAATAGCGCATCCGTTTTCTTCAGCAGCGCATTNACNACTAACTCATTCTCCTCCGGGGCAAAACTGCAGGTGCAATACACCATTACCCCACCGGGCTTTAAAGCCGCATAAGCAGAACGCAGCAAGCTTTTCTGTTTGCGCTGAGTCTCGCGAATTTTCCGCAGACTCCACTGTTCAAAACTCTGTTGGTCCAGCCAGCGCATGCGCGATTCGGACGAACAAGGGGCGTCCAGTAAGACGCGGTCAAACCGTTCCGGCACCAGTCGGCCAACGCTGCGACCATCGCGCTGATAAAACTGGACGTTGGTGACCCCGCACCGTCGCAAATTCGCCTGCATACGATGAAAGCGTCCTCGAATAGGCTCCACGGCCGCGATGCGTCCGGTATTCTTCATCAGCGCGGCGATGGCCAAAGTCTTACCTCCTGGAGCTGCAGCCAAATCCAATACTTCCTCATCAAGCATCGGCGCGAGAGTTTTCACCGCAAAATAGCTGGACGGATTTTGGATATAGATTTGGCCATCCGTCGCAGCGGAGTGCTGAGTAATGGGGTGGTCAACAGGAACCTGATATACCCCTACCAGGCTGTCAACCGGCTCGCCGCCAAAGGCATCGGCCTTCGGCGGCGGCTGCAACGGATTCAACCAATAGCAGCGGTATTGATTTGTCAGCATGGCCGACAGTATTTCAGTGGCTGTAGGGGCGCCATAAATATCTTGCAGTCGCAGACAAAAGGCCTCTCGGTCAGCTAGGCCAGCAGGCACAAAATCATGCAGCGCTTGCGCGACCGACGGGTGCAAGATAGGTTGCGCCTTATGCGTTAACGCCACGCTAGGCTCTGTCTAAGTTGAAGGAGAGTGAGATGCAACTTGTAAAACCTGCCTTGGATATCGGTCTTTATACCAATGATCTGGATCCTATGCTGGCCTTCTGGCAACAACAAGCAGGGCTAAGATTTTCTGAATTGTTGCCCGTTGGTGGCGGCGTCCATCAGCACCGGCACGCAATCGGCGACAGCGTGCTGAAAATAAATCACAGTCGCAGCCCCGCGCCCACCGGAGCNTCCGGATTGGCCCAACTGGCCCTATTCAATAGTCAGGTCAAACAGCCCCAAAGACTCCACGACCCCGACGGCAACGCGATCGAGTTGAATCCACACCATGATTCAGCGCCGAACCTACGACTGACGTTGCAGGTCAACAACTATGCAGATAGCGAGTCATTCTACGCGAACACCCTCGGGCTTAAACGGAACGCACAAGACGCATTCTTGGTAGGGGCCTCTGAAATCGTCCTGCAGCACGGCTCTGTGGGCGACGTACCACAAAAAGCCATCGGGTTTCGATACATGACATTTCAGGTCGCCGACGTCGTCGAAGAGCATCGCGCAATCCTTGCCAGTGGCGGGTTTGAAGGTATGGCACCCGTTCGGTTGGGCGATGTTGCTTACATTTCTTTTGTGCGCGACCCGGATGGTAATTGGATCGAGATCAGTCAACGCAAATCCATTACCGGTTCATTGGATTGATCCTTTGACGATGCGCAACGCCATAACTGGACGCCACCAGACAGCAGGTATACTTTAGCGATACCTAAATTGGAGCGTATTCATGGGCTTTCTATCCTTCGTTATTTTGGTAGTCATCGCGTACTTGCTTTGGCGAATCAGTGACCAATTACCTGATGTGTTGTTTCGGCTCGGTGAAATCCAAAGAGATGTCGCAGACATCCGACGAGATCAGCATGCTGACTTCGTTAGTGACGACTCAACGACAGACTGACCAATGACCTTTACCGACCAGCTACGCGGTGCTGTGTTACAACGCGGAATATGCACTAGCCGCAAATACCAACGACCTGATCTCAAAGCGTTGTGAACAAGCCAATCGAGAAATTTCAGGCTGATCGAGCGCGCGCCCGAGATGCGGGCGACCCAATGGCCGCTGTGTGCGTGCTTGCGACAGTCGATGAGGACGGCCGTCCAGAAGCGCGAACCTTAGTACTGCGGCAGGTCGAAGACGATCTCGCACTATTCATGCATACCAGCAGCCCCAAATGGCAACAGTTGCAACACGGTGGATCAATCAACACCTATTGGCCAAGTGTAGAGATTCAATATCGCATGCATTTTACCACCCTGCCGATCGACCAAGCGGTGGTAGCGGCGAGTTGGCAATATCGCCCAGATACGCCGAAGCGCATGGACTGGTTTTACGACTTAAAGCAGGCCCAGAGTACGCCCATCGGCAGCCGCGATGAACTCAAGCAAGGTCTGGATAGTTTGTCTTTACCCCAACCCATAACCGCACCCAAAAGCGCGGGCGGTTTGCTGCTTAAACCCACGATGCTGGAACGGCTTGATTTAAATGAACTGAGCGGATTACATGACCGAAGACGCTACACGTTGGTGGGTGTCGAGTGGCAGGAAGAAGTATTAGTGCCTTGAGCAATCCATCACGGATCCTCAACGGAATTTCAGAGGTTCTAGCTCAGCAGTAACAATCCCCTTTAGGTTTTTAAAGCAAGTCTCTTTTGCGACGTCAACAAACCCCGACATGAACGGCGCATCGGCCTGATCTGCACGCACTGCGCCATACAGAGTCGGCCATACACCGTCCTCACCGAGAGACCGCACTGACAGATAGTCGTTCTGCAGGTACTCGTACAAGGCCCAATTAGGTAAACAGGCAACCCCTCGACCGCTGGCTACTAACTGCACGATCATGGTCGTGAGTTCGGCATGTCTGACCCGCGCAGGTTCAACCCCGGCAGGATCCAAAAAGCTCGTGAAAAGATCGAGACGATCCCGATCAACCGGATAGCTAATTATCGTCTCCTGCACTAAATCCGCCGGCTCTACCCACTGCTTTGCAACCAATGCATGGTCTTTCGCCACAGCAAGTTTGGCTTCGTAACTGAACAACGGAAAATAGTGGATGCCCGGCTCATCCACCGGGTCAGCGGTAATCACTAGGTCCAAATCACCCCGGGCGAGCGCAGGCAACGGCGCGAAATGAAACCCGCTGGCAATATCCAACTCCACATCTGCCCATTCATTACGATAGGTATCAATCGCCGGCAGCAACCACTCAAAACAACTATGACACTCAATCGCCATGTAAAGACGGCCAGACTCGCCCCCCGCTAAGCGCTGCAAATCCAGTTCTGCAGTGTGCACCAACGGCAATGTCTGATCCGCGAGCGCCAGTAAGCGAGCGCCCGCGCTAGTAAAGCGCACAGGTCGCGTCTTGCGCACGAACAATGCGCATCCGATGCGAGTCTCCAACTCTTTCATTTGGTGAGAAAGAGCAGATTGAGTGAGGTGCACACGCTCCGCAGCTTCCACCAAACTACCACTGTCACGCAGCGCTGCTAGAGTACGCAAATGTCTAAGCTCGACTTGAGACATGATCTGTTTTCATTTTCGCTCGATTTCAACATGCAGTTTATTCATATTCGAAGAAAATGCCACGGCTACATCGCCAAATCGAATGCAGAGCCAGAGACCCTATCCGTCCGCAGTACGACACACTTCGAATCCCGCATCAGTAAACTCTCAACGACCGAATCAAGGGGTTTAGCGCTCATCTACTAATTACCGATGATCGGCCTAATTGTTGAAGTACTGACTGGCGCCCCAGTGAAATTGACCCATCTCTAAGAGCAAATCGTTAATCGCGATACCACTCCTCGATCTGACCGAACCGGCAGAAGCCAAGCCACCTTTNGTCGGGCGAATCCAACCGTTTAGAATTAATTCCGCCAACGCACGCGGCTGCAGGATAAATTAGGTTGTACTAGTTAAACGCGAACTGCCCTGAGAACGCTGGACACCCACCATTAAAGGACAAATGGAATTTAACCTGCCCAGAACCCATCAGGGCAGACCCGCGGACGAGACTCAGCGAGGAATAAATTGACTCCATTCTCTTTGTTGCAGGCAGGCGCTATAAAAACGCTAATATTTTCAGGTGGTGGAAACACCTGTTGGTGGCAGGCGGGATTAATTTCGTCTCTTGTCAATTTTGGATGGAAGATGCCCAACACCATNTTGGGGTGCAGTGCGGGCGCTGCGGTCGCCGCAGCATTAGTTACCAACACAACCGAAAAAGCCCTCCAGTCCTGCAAAGATCTCTACGCATCAAATCCAAGAATGCTTCTGCCGCATCAGGGCAATGATGGGGCTTGGAATTACTTTGCACAGAATAGAATCTATCCAAATTGGTTACGATCATTCTTTGGCGCAGATGAATTGCAGATGTTAAGAAGCAAATGTTTTCGCGTAACCGCTAGCAAACTGAATCCAGCGTATGGCAAAAAAAAGGCCATTCTGCACGCGATAGTTAAACACGTGTTTGCCAAGGACCAATTTGGAACTGGCAAAAATAACAAGAGAAGTCCATCCCCTACTGGCCTTATCGAGGCTTCTTTGGATTTATCCGCCTGCAAAGAATTATCAGAGGCCTTACTTTTCCTAGAGGCAACCGCAGCAGCAGCACCGTTTATTTCTGGGCGCAAAATCAAAAACGACACCTACTTTGATGGCGGATATATATCTTCAATTCCAGAACTCACCGATCAGAAACAATCCGAACACCCAACCTCAATCACACTACTGACAAGCTACTCCAAGCACAGACCGCTTACATTCGTCGACGCGGGGCGTCTTTATATACAACCAAGTAAGTTGATACCTGTGTCTACCTGGGGCTGCACTGCCACCACCCGCGTTGATGCTGCCTTTAACCTTGGCCAACAGGACGCACAACAACTGACGCGGAAGCTCTAAGTCATTCCTTAAATTTCAACGAATATAGATCTACGTAAGATTTTTCGCTCTTCGAAAATGCTTGCAGTTACCAATGAAAATACGTCTTCAAATAACCTTACAATCAGAACTGTCCTGCGGCGCCTATTCGATTTCCTGATAAACTATTTAGATTGTCGTTCGATGCCCGAATCGCTTTATCAGACAGGACACCACATGCCATCGTGTGAGGAAGTACCAGACTCGTCCTCTAAGACCCTTGCATCGAATCGTTCGTTGAACATTGCTCTGCTCGGCTACCGCAGCAACCCCTACAGTGGCGGTCAGGGCATTTACCTGAGATATCTGGCTAGAGCTTTAACCAATGCTGGGCATAAAGTCGACGTGATCTCTGGCGAGCCCTATCCCGAACTCGATGCAGGCATTAACTTAATCAAACTTCCCGGTCTTAATTTATTCGCCGAGGAGAAGCCGTTCCAAGCCCTAAAATGGCGGCATTTGCTAAGCGCTACCGATTTGTTCGAGTGGTTGTCATTTAATTCAGGAGGCTTTCCAGAACCCTATACCTTTGGTCGCAGATTACTGCGTCATCTGCAACGATACGGCTGTCACTATGACGTAATTCACGATAATCAGTCTTTGGCGCCAGCTCTGCTGACCCTACAGCGCCGCGGCTTGCCTGTGGTTTCGACGATTCATCACCCTATTACCTACGACCGCGCCATCGCGTTGGCCCATGAAAAAAACTGGGGCATGCGGCTATTGATTAAACGCTGGCATACGTTCTTGCGCATGCAGATACGCGTCGCCAAGAAACTTAGAAATATCGTTACCGTAAGTGAAAACTCTAAGGTGGACATTAGCGAAGACTTCGCTGTCGCTGCTGAGCGGCTCACTGTCGTGTACAACGGTGTGGACTGCACAACGTTTGCGCCCAGATCCGATGTAAACCGCGAGCCTATGCACCTGATCACCACCGCCAGCGCCGATCAGCCACTCAAAGGTACACGCTACCTTTTGGAAGCGGTGGCGCTACTCGTAGATGAATTTCCTGACCTCAAGCTCACCTTTATCGGAAAGCCAAACCCGGGTGGACCCACCGATGAGCGCATAGGTTCCACCGGCCTACGGTCGCGCATCGAGTTTCACCATGGCATTGACGCGAACGCCATTGCAGAGCTATATGCACGGGCCAGTATCGCAGTGGTACCGTCCGAATATGAGGGTTTTGGTTTTCCCGCCGCCGAGGCCATGGCATGCGAAGTTGCCGTTGTTTCAACCTCTGGCGGCGCCCTGCCCGAAGTCGTGGGTGACGCCGGTATTATCGTCCCCTGCAAAGACGCCCAGGCCCTTGCCGAGGGCATTCGCAACCTGCTCAATGACCCCGAACTACGCAACCGGTTGGCTTTACAGGGCCGTCAGCGTATTTTGCAAACCTTTAATTGGGATACTGTCGCAGCACAGCTTACCGACTACTACCACGCCATTCGCTCAACCTAGAGATAACACTGTGAGCCTAGAAACCATTGACTTTGACCGCCTGAACTTTCGCCCTGGCGATTATATTCTGGACTTAGGGTGCGGCGAGGGACGACATACGATCAGTGCTGCATTGCAGGCCGATATTCATGTTGTGGGACTAGACCTAAGCCATGATGACCTTATGACCGCACAGCAGCGCCTAGGAGATTTTGATTTTGCAGAATCTTGCCAATGCAACTTTATCCAAGCATCAGGTCTCAGACTGCCCTTCGACGATCACAGCTTCGACCATGTTATTTGTTCCGAAGTGCTCGAACACATTGTCGATTACCATGGCGTGTTGAATGAAATAAAACGAGTGCTCAGACCTGGCGGACTATTCGCCGTGAGCGTGCCCCGGTACTTTCCAGAGTGGGTGTGTTGGATGCTCAGTAGCGCGTATCACGAAGTGCCCGGCGGCCATCTGCGTATATTTAAAGCATCTGAACTTAGAGATGGAATTACAAACCTAAAGATGCGCTTTTTAACACGGCACTGGGCTCACAGTTTGCACGTTCCGTATTGGTGGCTGCGCTGTGCCTTCTGGCAACGAGGCGAGCAAACGCCCATCGTACGACAATATCACCGATTATTGGTTTGGGATTTGATGCACAAACCTTGGATCACACGCGCCCTAGATCGTTTACTGAACCCTATTATGGGCAAAAGTGTGGTGATGTATTTTCAAAATCAGGCCCACTAATCATTATGGGCAACAATCAGTCACCGCTTCGCGCATTCCCGCAATTGCAGGCTACGGCCGAGTATATTGTCCACCTGCAACGACCGAACGGCGCTATCCCGTGGTTTAGCGGCGGCATCACAGACCCTTGGGATCATATTGAGGCAATGATGGGGCTAACCGTTCACGGCGAATGGAGTAAGGCCGTTGCAGCCCTACAATGGCTGGCCGACCGACAGCGCTCGGATGGTGCTTGGTATGCCGCCTACAACGAGACAGGCATAGCAGACGACAGCCGCGCCGAAACCAATTTCGTCGCCTATGTCGCTACCGGTCTCTGGCACTACTTTAAAATTACCGGCGAGCGCAANGTACTCGAAACATTCTGGCCCATGGTCGATCGAGCCATGCAATTCGTGCTAGCCCAGCAGACAGCAGATGGCGAAATCTATTGGGCAGTGGACAAACATCAGGGGCCGAGTAAGGACGCTCTAATCACCGGCTGCAGTTCGATTTATAAATCTCTGGAATGCGCCCTAAACATAAGCCTTGAGTTAAACCAACCCCGCGGCGCATGGCAGATCGCGCGGCAACGCTTGGGCAACGCCATTCGCAACCATCCAGAGTTATTTGATCGCACGTGGGCGAGCAAAGCCCGTTACTCAATGGATTGGTTTTACCCGATTCTTGGCGGCGTTTTGACCGGAGACGTCGCTCAGCAAAGATTGCTCAAACGCTGGGATACTTTTGTAAAACCCGGATTTGGCTGCCGCTGTGTCGCCGATCAGCCTTGGGTTACAGTCGCTGAAAGCTGCGAACTGGTCATGGCGTGCATGGCCGCAGATTTGCCGAATCATGCCCGTCAGATCTTCGATGATATTGCGCAACACCAGCTAGTCGATGGCAGTTGGTGGACCGGCTATGTGTTCAATGATGGAGTCTATTGGCCTGATGAACGCCCAACCTGGACCTCGGCCGCGGTGCTCTTAGCAGCAGACGCACTGCATCATTTCACCCCTGGCGCGAGCTTATTTGCCTCAGTGCCCGATACGCTTGAGCACCCCTAAGGTTCGACGCATTTCAACACTCTCAAATAGTCCTGACGCCATGGCCAGCTTGTAAATTTCATGGGGTGCTTGACCGCCATCAGCCGGATCAGGAAAAATGTCATGAATAGCCAGATAGCCACCAGATAAGATATGCGGCACCCAAGTACGATAATCTGTAAGAGCCGCCTCGAGACTGTGACCGCCATCAATAAACACCAGCGCAACCGGCGTTTGCCAGTATCGCCCCGCTTGAGCGCTACTCGCCACAATAGGCACCACAACGGACTCAAGCTGCGCCAAGGCGAGGGTACGGCGAAAGGTTGGTAACGAATCCATTTGCTGCAGTTGCACGTCATACAACTCAGCGTCGTGGTATTCCTCGCCAAGTTGATGCTCCTCTGAACCACGGTGATGATCTAACGCATACAGTAAACCGCCGCCGTCACGCACACCAGCGCCTAGGTACAATGTCGACTTACCGCAATAGCTGCCCACTTCCAGAGCTGGCCCCAGAGCCGCGGCGCTGTACGCCAACTGGTATAGGCATTCGCCCTCATCCGGGTGCAAGAATCCTTTTACGCGATCGGGATCAAGAGGCAACTGCATCGCGTGGTTAACTGCCACCAATACCAAAGAGAACAAGGACAAAGGCAATGGGCAAGCAGCCTCCAAAATAGGCGGCTATGTTGAGCAAATCGTTCCCGATTCGCCCAGGCGCGAACCGAAAACGACTGCCAATGACCAGCCAGAGCACTGCGGCAAGCAGGAAACTACCAACCAATGTCATAACAGTCCCGGCCATAATGCCTCCGTGCGATACAGGCCTACATCGAGTTAAGTTGCAACATGCCTCTAGGCTTCAGCGCGCTCATGTCGACTATGCTTTCATAGTTGGCGGCAATGTCCTCAACGGTCGCATCAACACCAATATTTACACCGTCGTTCTCAAATACCCCCGCGAGCGAGAAGGTGCCGCCCTGAGCTTGCAAGATAACGCCATTCGGCGCGTCGCTGCTGACTAAGAACAATGCTGCGGGCGTAACCAACTCTGGCCCCAACTTTTCCAGCACTTCTTCAGGCATTAGATTTTCTGTCATCCGCGTCGCTGCAACAGGCGCAATAGTGTTGGTATGAATATTGTTTTTGGCACCTTCGATTTTGAGGCTATTCATAAGTCCAACTTGTCCTAGTTTAGCTGCCCCATAATTGGTTTGACCGAAATTACCATATAAGCCAGTGGGCGATGTGGTCATCAATATCCGGCCATANTTCTGCTCGCGCATAATTGGCCAGACGGCATGAGAGCAGTAGGCCGCGCCAAGCAGATGCACGTTTATGACCATGTCAAAGTCGTCGAGGGTCATTTTAGAGAACGACTTATCACGCAAAATACCGGCGTTATTGATGAGCACATCTACTCTACCCCAAGCATTCATTGCATCGTCGACCATGCTTTGCGCACCAGCACGATCCGAAACCGAACCGCCATTCGCCAGTGCGTCACCACCCATGGCTTCAATTTCTGCGACCACAGCCTCCGCCGCAGCGGATGAGCCTCCGCTACCATCCATAGCACCGCCTAAGTCATTGACCACAACCTTGGCTCCTCGCCGGGCCAGTTCTAACGCATGGCACCGACCCAAACCGCCTCCGGCACCAGTGACGATGGCAACTTGATCTGCAAATGAAACGGTCATGTGATTCTCCAATAATGGTTAAGGTCTAATAGGAAATTGAGTAGGTCCTGTCAGCGTATCCAACGACGGTTGAATCCACTCGATCCAGTCGCACAAAACCGGCCTTGTTTCACGCGGGTCGATTAATTCATGAACCGCAAAGGACTCAGCGCGCGGGAACGGCGAGCGCGCTTCGCGCAGTCTGTCCTCCAATTCCGCTCGTTTCGCGTCCGGATCGGCAGAGGCCGCGATCTCGCGATGAAAAGCCACCGCAACGCCGCCCTCTATCGGCAGCGCGCCCGATTCTACCGATGGCCACGCTAGAATATATGCCCCGGGCGCGTAGTGTGCAGCAGTCGCCACACCGAAGCCCTTGTGCACTTGAATAACAGCCCAGGGCACCGTCGCTTGCGCAGCCGCCGCAACAGCAGCCATCCCATATCGGATGGTACCTGCGCGTTCGGACTCCGGCCCGATCATAAANCCCGGCTGATCCACGAAATTGACCACGGGCACATGAAAGGTGTCGCACATTTCAACAAAACGTCGATATTTTTGCGCNGCTTCCGCGGTCATCGCGCCCGCATAATGCATACAATCATTGGCCAATATGCCCACCGGCTGACCAGCAAGCGTGGCCAANCCACAAATTTGGCTTGGCCCATAAAATTCGCCGATCTCAAAAAAACTTTCTTTGTCCACAATCATGTTGATGATTGCGCGCATATCAAAGCCGCTATTGCTGTCCCGCGGAACCGCATCTAGCAAGGCTTGCTCCATACGCTGCTGGGGATCTTCATTTGCATAGCGAGGNGTACGTTGCCANACGTTGCTGGGCAGATATGACAAAAATCGGCGAATNTGTGCCAACGCATCATGTTCGTCGACAGCCACGTTATCCACAATACCACTGCGCAGATGCACCGCCGCACCGCCAAGCTCTTCCTTTGTCATTTTTACACCCAGCGCCCGCGTCACCAGCGCAGGCCCGCCAATTAAGACCTGGGCCGTATGCTCGGTCATCACCGAAAAATGTGATGCCACAAGCCGACCTGCCGGAAATCCCGCAACAGCGCCTAAAGCAGCAGAGGCCACGGGCACAGTGCCCATTGCGTCCGCTATTATCTTGAAGCGCGGCTCGGTAAATACCGGCTCCCCCACAGTGCCGCCTTTCTTAGCGCTGCCTTTAACACTGCCGCCGCCGCCTTCAAGCATGCGCACTAATGGGGTTTTGTATTGCACCGCAAGATGTTCTGCATACACACTCTTACGCAATCCAGCAGCGTTCGGTGAGCCGCCTTTCAAGGTAAAGTCCTCGCCAGCCGCAACGATTCGGCGCTTCTCAATTTGACCGAAGCCCACCACATAATTGGCAGGCGCATATTCAATCAACTCGCCGCTATCGTCATAAACAGGGCTGGCAGTAGCCCGCCCGTGCTCTTGAAAACTGCCCTCGTCGAGCAATACTTCGATACGTTCACGTATCGTCATTCGCCCGCGAGCGTGCTGCTTGGCAATGCCCTCTTTGCCACCCTGCTGTTGCGCCAAGTAACGGCGCCGCTCAATTTCTTTGACTTCTTGTTCCCAGCTCATAGCGCTACTCGGGGTCGCGAAAATCCGGCGCGCGTTTGGCAAAGTTTGCGGCAATGGCTTCTCGTTGGTTAGCTGACCCAATCAGCCCTGCCTGCAATTCTGCCTCTAACTCGAGTCCGGTTTTCGGGTCAGCGTGCCAGGCTGTTTCAAACAACTGCTTTGCCGCACGAATCGCGTCAGGCGACTTACTGGCAATTTCTCGAGCCATGCTCATAGCCTCGGCGTGGGGGTCGTCTGCGATCTGAGTGACCAGCCCTAACCGCTGAGCCTCTTGACCGCTGAGTATTTGACCCGTGAACGCGAGTTGCTTTGCAACATCCATCGGCAGGATGTCACGTAAGGTTTGGGTAATGCTCATGTCCGGCACCAAACCCCATTTTATTTCCATGATCGAAAACTTTAAATCAGGCGCAGCGATCCGNATGTCGGCGCCTAAAGCCACCTGNGCACCGCCACCNTAGGCNACNCCATGTAACGCCGCGATCACGGGCACCTGCAAGTANTTCCAAACCAGCGCGGGACGCTGGGCAAAATTTTCGACACGGCCATCGGTATCAAGAAGCGACTTCGGCGCATCCGTCTTACCATCTGCGGCAGCGGACTTATCGCTGTCGCCCATTTTCGCGAAGCTGTCCATATCCAGACCCGCACAAAACCCACGCCCGTTGCCCGACAACACCACCGCGCGTAAAGACTTCTCGTCTCGCAAACGTTCACCCGTTTCAATAATTGCCTTGAACATAGCCTGGCTAAGCGCGTTGTACTTTTCGGGTCTGTTGAGCCGAACATCTGCAACACCGTCTTCAATCTCAACTGTGACCAGCGTGTCTTCCATCTCTTACTCCTTTCGCTTTATCTCTACCGTTCTTACTCTCTAAGCTGGCGCTATATTACGCGTCGATTACCAACAAAAGCTGGTCTTCTTCGACCTGATCTTCCGGCTGTACAAGTACGTCCTGTACGGTGCCGGCAACCGGCGACTCCACGGGAATTTCCATCTTCATCGACTCAAGAATTATCAGAACGTCTCCCTCTGCCACCTCAGTACCTGCACTGACCTCAACTTTCCAAACGTTGCCAGTAATCTCACTCTCTACTTGAACTCTCGCCATGCTGCCCCCTTACTCTATATCGCTGTTATGGCACGGACCTACGTTTTAAACAATCCATCAGTGAACATTCTGATGCCCTAAGATACGAGCCACCATNCCAGTATCCNCCCGACCTTGAAGAAATAGTTCATCCTGCAGAATTTTCAGCAACAGTGTTGCGTTTGTGCTTACACCTCTCACAATAAAGGCGCGCAACGCCACAACCAAACGCCCAATGGCTTGCTCCCGAGTCACGCCGCGGGCAATGATTTTGGCCAAGAGCGGATCATAGTACGGCGTCACCACCTGCCCCTCTGTATAGCCAGTTTCTATGCGCACACCATGTAACTTCGGCGGTCGGAAAACTGCNAGCGTCCCAGTCGATGGAAACAAGGTTTGTGCATCTTCAGCATAAAGCCTGACCTCCATAGCATAGCCTTGTAACGGCGCCTGGGGCGGCAACTGACCACCCGCCGCTAGAGTAATTTGGGTCGCGACCAAATCAACACCCGTCACTTCTTCAGTTACTCCATGTTCGACCTGAATACGAGTATTCATCTCTAAAAACCCTAAGCCGCCGTCTGGAGCAAACAAGGTCTCGACAGTACCTAAGTTGTTGTATCCAAGACCTTGGCAAATGTCGCTGAACTGCCTCGCTTGTTGCTCTATTTGGCCGCGCTCAAGTCCCGGCGCGGGACTTTCTTCGATCAATTTCTGATGTCGCCGCTGCACCGAGCAGTCGCGTTCGTACAAATGCATAGCATTACCATGCAAATCCGCAAGAATCTGGAATTCAATGTGGCGCGGCTTTTCAATCCAGCGCTCAAGAAATACCCCGGCCGATGCAAACGCGCGCTTGGCAGTCTCGACTGCAGCACTGACCGCCCCGGGCAACTCGCCATGGCTGCGAACCACGTGCATGCCGATGCCGCCGCCCCCACCGGAGGGCTTCACCACCACCGGCAATCCAACATCAGCAACGAAAGCCTCAGCAGCTGCCATATCGTTAATCAGTTCGCTCCCAGCAAATATCGGCATCCCAGCGTCAGCAAGCATTCGACGGCCATTGACCTTGTCACCCATCTGCTCGATCCATCGCGGGTCCGGTCCTATGAACGTCATACCTTGCGCTATTACCGCAGCAGCAAAACCAGCATTTTCGGCGAGGAAACCATAACCTGGATGCACTGAGTCGGCTCCAGAATCCGCCGCCGCAGCCAACAGCTGTTTTTGGTCTAGATAGGATTCTGTTGCACTATTACCACGAAGAGGTAGGGCTTGGGTCGCCTCTGCCAGATACGGGGCGCCTTTGTCGGCTTGGGAATAGACCGCTACGCTGGCTATNTTAAGTGCGTTGCAGGCGCGTATTATCCGCCGAGCAATGGCCCCGCGATTGGCGACCAATACTTTAGACAACATCCTGCGCCCCCGACGCGTTTGACCCTATTAAAGGGTCAATTGTTCGCCCGTTATGCGGTTATAGGCTTCCAGGTAGCGGGCAATACTTTGTTCGATAACGGCCTCTGGCAGCTCGGGGCCCGGTGGGGTTTTATCCCAATCACCCGCACTCACTACCGTCTCGAGATAATTGCGCACGATCTGTTTATCAAAACTATTCTGCTCTCGGCCCGGCTCCCAGTCATCGGCAGGCCAAAATCGCGAACTATCCGGAGTGAAGATTTCATCGATCAGGAGCGGTTCTGCCTGGCCATCAATCTGCCCAAACTCGAACTTAGTATCCGCAAGGATAATGCCGCGCTCAGACGCATAATCTCGAGCAGCGGCATACAACGACAGTGTTTTATCCTGAAGCCAAGCCATCAGTTCCGCACCAACCACTTCAGCGCCTTCGTCGAAACTAATGTTTTCGTCATGGCCATCCGTCGCTTTCGTGGACGGAGTGAACAGCGGCTCCTGCAAGCGATCGCTATTGCGTAGACCATCGGGCAATGCAATACCGCAAACCGACCCCGACCGCTGGTAATCCTTCCAACCACTGCCGGTAATGTAGCCACGGGCGATGCACTCGATCGGCACAACTTCGGTACGACGGCACAACATAATGCGCCCTTGCAATTGCTCCTTCTCCGCGCTCGTTAACCCAGGTACATCATTTACATCCGTACTAATGAGGTGATGAGGAACCGCACTGGCGAAATGGTCGAACCAAAACTTAGAAATTTGTGTTAGCACGACGCCCTTGCCGGGCAGACCGTTACCCATAACCACATCGAACGCACTGATGCGGTCCGTCGCTATGATAAGTATGGCGTCTTCGCCTGATGCGAGNTGCACATCGTAAAGATCACGAACCTTGCCTGATCGCTTGTTTGGCAAACTAAGATCCGTACTGAGTACCGCTGTGGCCACTTTTGCTCCTTCGATTGTCTGTTGTCTAACGCTGTTTAGCGTTTCATTTATTCATTTTCCCACGCCGATTAGCGCATCTTTTNCTATCAGCCGCTGCCCTAGCGCAGCTACTTTTATTAAATCTGGCGTCAGCAGCTCAGTTATTGCCAACCAAGATTATCGAGCTTCATTAGTTTCTTACTGCAGCCATTTTAGGACGATACGGCGTCAACGTGAACACTGCAGAACCCGACAACTTAAGCCCAGTCGGGGATTTCCTCAACCATTTTATCGCCGCTCTAGCGAGTTCTAAGCGGAACTACCACCATCTGCCATGTAGATAGAACCCGTAATAAATGCACTTTCGTCACTGGCTAAAAATAACATGATGTTGGCGACATCTCGCGGCTCCGCATAGCGCTGCATGGGTATCCCTGCCGTCATCACTCGCACCGCCTCCTCGGGCTCAGCTGGACTGATGCCTTGTTCGATAGATCGCATCATGCGCGTATTCACAGGCGACGGATTGACGGTATTAACGCGGATGCCTTCCGGCGCAAATTCCTTAGCAGCGGATCTCATCAAACCAATAACAGCATGTTTGCTCGTGGCATAAGGCGCCAACCGGGGAGCACCCGTGAGACCTGCAACACTGGAGGTAATGATAATACTGCCGCCCCCGCGCAGGCGCATCGCAGGGATTGCTGCACGCAATCCCAGGAAGGGGCCTTTGACATTTATTGCCATGAGCTCATCAAAGCGTTGCTCTGGATAATCAAGCAAACTTGCGACATCGCCCTCAATACCGGCATTAGCCAAAAAAACATCCACGCCACCGTAACGCTCGGTAGCGGTATCGATCATCGCTTGGTTGTCCGCAGCACTGGTAACGTCGCCCACGAGATAACTGACTCGATTGCTGCCTAGGCGCGCGGCGGCTTCTGCCAGAGCGTCTGCGTTCAAGTCTGTCAGCAGCACGTAGGCGCCCTCTTCGACAAACCTTGCAGCCGCCGCTTCCCCGATGCCGCCCGCACCACCAGTTATAACCGCCACTTTATTCGCTAGTCGCATAGCTATTTCCTTGTATCAGCCGAGCTAATCGGCGTTTAGCCATTAATTGGCGCCTCCCCCAAACCCCTGCAAGAACCAACCTGAGTTTCGTTCCTTACCTAATGACAATATCAGCAATACTTACAGTGCACTTGGCTAAGAGATCGAACGCGTTGTTCGGGGTGGGTTATCACCGTCAGCGGCCGGGCAACCAAATCTTAGCTTCGAGCAAATGCCTGAGAAAAATCTTCTGTAAGGTCCTCAATGTCTTCTATGCCCACCGAGACCCGTATCAGAGTATCGGCAATACCCATGTCCGCACGCACTCTGGGACCCACTTCGTGGTAAATGGTTTGCGCAACCGGAATAACCAATGTGCGGTTATCGCCCAAATTGGTAGATTTAATCACTACTTGCAGCGCGTTCAAAAATTGCCAGAGATCACGATCGGCCGATAACTCAAAACTTAGTATCGCGCCGGGGCGGGCAAATAGATCCCGACTGCGCTGATGCTGGGGGTGCTGTGCTAAGCCCGGGTAATACACAGCATCAACACAGCTCGACGGTTGCTGCTGAAAAAACTCAGCTAATACTTGCGCATTCGAACATTGTCGCTCCATACGTAACGCCAAAGTTTCAGCGCCCTTACTAATGTCATGAGCAGACTGNGCGCTTAAGGCGGCACCGAGATCTCGCAGACCTTTTTTTCGAATCTGAGTGATGCCCCAGCGCACACTCTCGCCCTTGCGGTAGTCGTCGTAAATATTATGAAACGCGCTCCAGTCATAAGCGCCTAGCTCGGTAACAACGCCACCGAGCACATTACCATGACCACTAATATATTTTGTTAGGCTATTTATAACNAGACTGGCACCCACCGACCTTGGCTGAAACAGGTACGGTGATGTCATCGTGTTGTCCACTACATAGATCAGGCCACGCTGCCGGCACAATTCGCCGATTGCTTTNAGGTCAGCAATCTGTGTGCGCGGGTTGGCTATGGTTTCAACAAAGACCATTTTCGTGTCGGCTGTAATTGCATTAGCTACATTGTCGACATTGGTGGCATCAACAAANCTGATATTCAAACCTTGGCGGTCGAAGCTGTTAAATAAACTGGTGGTATTGCCAAACAAAAAGGCGCTCGAGACNACATGNTCACCGGCCCGCAGTAGCGCAAATATAGTGGTGCCAATGGCGGCCATACCGGTACCAAAACAAACACTGGCAACGCCTTGCTCCATAGCAGTGATTTTATTTTCAAGCGCAGTCACCGTCGGGTTTACTTGGCGCCCGTAGGTATAGCCTGGTTGCACACCCTGAAAAACCGCGGCTAATTCATGCGCGTCTTCGAAACTAAACGCCACCGAATCATGCACAGGTTTATGTACCGCGCCGTGCTCTATAGCTTCCTGACGATCACTATGGACAATTTTACTGGTAAATCCTTTCACTGTAGGCCCGCACACTGAGTCTCAATANAACCACCGCATCNAAGCGGCGTACCCGTTTANNTGCTTAGTGTAGCAGCAACTGAGGTCAACCTATCGGTTTGCATCAGTTCAACCCTACAACATCTAACATTTTTTTAAATCGTCGTTGTTAAATTTAGGACGTCGGCTGCACAAACGGCATCGGCCAAATCGGAAAAACCCGGGACAGTGCCGATAGCGCCAAAGCATGTTTCAGCTCGCCGGTGCCTACCGAATTGCGCACCTGCTCTTGAGTCATAAATTCCATGGCGATGGATTCACCTTCACCCAANTCTTGGGCCTGTGCTTGGTAGACACTCTCTGCAAGCCAGTGATGGCATAGGTGATTATGAAAAGCTGGATTCGGTTCCACCGCACCTAGATAACGCCAATGATCGCTGACATAGCCTGTCTCCTCCAACAACTCCCGAGCTGCAGCGGTCTTCGAATCTTCACCAGGATCAACCATGCCGCCCGGGGTTTCCAATGTTGTGTAACCCACACCAAACCTATACTGCCGGATCATCAGACTACGCCCGTCAGCATCAAGAGCGACCACATTTACCCAATCTACTGACTCCAGCACCAAACGTTCGAAAACTTTGTCGTTGCGCGGATTACGTAACTTATCAATACGCTTTTCAAACAGCATCAATCCAGCGTCTTCATAACGCGATTCTATGTGTTGCCAGTCGAGCTCGCTCGGCTTCGATTGCTCTCTCATGTCGCCAACCCACCATCCCAATCTGGACGAAATGGCTGCATGCCTTGTTCGCCGGCTGCCTCCGTCCAAGGTCTTACATGTCCCTCAGCGCCGACCTGTTGCAACGCCAAATCTACGGTCGAATACTGGCTTAGAGTCTCCAGAGACCGCTTGGTCGGTTCAATCATCTGCCATACCCCTTTACGCGCATTCTCCAGCGCTTCACCTGGATGCACCCAATTGCCATCATCTGCTGTTTCGTCGGTATCAGCAGATGCATTTTGGTCCACCGGCATCGCCGCGAGAAAGAAACGGGTGTCAAAGCGACGTGGTACCGAAGGCGGGGTAATCCAGTGACTAAAATAAACCAAACGATCGGACGCAATCGACACTTGTAATTGTTGCAGCACAGTAACCCACGACATATTGCCCTGTAGAAGATTTTGACGAGATTGACCAATACTGGCTTGTTGCGCAGCGTCCAGCTGTACCGGGCCGCCGGCAGCATTTGCCAGCAACACCCCACATTCCTCAAAGCACTCTCGGGCGACAGCCACCCAATAACGCAGGCCACCTGCAGCCACCCCCAGACGTGCACTGGCTTCTTGGTCCGTCAACATCGGGCATAAATCCGGCTGCCAATCGTCCTCATCCACCTTGCCGCCAGGAAAAACATGCAGGTCAGGAAAATCGCCACGACCGGGACGCTTGACCATATATACTTGCAACCCTGAAGGATGGTCTCGTATCAACATGACGGTAGCTGCCAGTCGAATATTTTCTCGCTGCAGTGGCTGCACACTAATGCTCCTTAATTCTCCTAATGAACTGAATGCCAAAAGGCACTTTTGGCCTCATGCGTTACTGGTAACCACGGGACACCCGCTTTTGCACGGCAGCGAATAAGAACTCTGCCAAGATTGCCAGCATTGCTGCAGGTATCGCACCCCGCAGTATCATATCGGTATCGTTTAGCGACAAACCCACCACGATAGGCTCGCCCAATCCGCCCGCTCCTATAAACGCCGCCAAGGTCGCTGTGCCAATGCTTATCACGGCGGCGGTACGAATTCCCGCAAAAATCATTGGTAGCGACAGCGGTAGGCGTAAATGTCGTAATTGCTGCCAGCGACTCAGTCCCAATGCTGTGGACACACGCACGAGCGTTAAGTCTACGGTAGACAAGGCCGTCACCGCATTGCGCACGATGGGCAATAACGAATAAAGAAACAACGCCACCACCGCTGGGGTAAAACCGATACCAAAAATCGGGATCATCAGTGCCAATAAGGCAAGAGACGGCACCGTTTGTAACAACCCACAAAAGTACACTACGGTATTAGCCAGCCGTGGCTTAGAAAACACCACAAGACTTATTGCAAGCCCAATAAAAATCGCTGCTCCCAATGCCAAGCCAGTCAACTGCAGATGTCTAACCACGTGACCCGAGGTCTCTGTCCACAAAGTCGCGGTTGGTCGTTGCGCCACTCGCTCGCTTAAACCAAGGGTTTGTTGCTTAGCATCAAGAAATTCGCTGGCCACCTGAGCATAGCTTTTGTCATTAACAGCCACCTCGGCATTCAAACGCTGCATAGCTTCTGCGTCTATCACGTCCGCTAGCCGCCTTACCCAAGCTGCGGCCACTGGCGCCTCCCTGAGCCAATCCGCACGGGCCAATGGTGCCGCCATATAAGCGGGAAAATACGCCAAATCATCTTCGAGCACACGCAAGGGGTAGCGACTCAATTCACCATCNGTACTGTAGGCATCAGTCCCATCNATGGCCCCATCGGCTATCGCTTGGTAAGCCAATGCATGTTCAATTCCCTCAACCCTGTGCGGTAACCCATAGCGCTTAGACAACCCCGGCCATCCATCCCCACGCTCAAGAAATTCATGACTAAACACCAACCGCAGCTGCGGATGTTTGGCCAAATCACCGATATTGCGCAACTCTAGCGCCTCCGCCAGCTGACGCCGAACAGCTATCGCGTAGGTGTTGTTAAAACCCAACTGCGGCAGCAGCCGTATACCGCGGTCGCTGATTGCCGCATTAAGCTCATCCCGACCGGTAAGCTCTGGCCGTTGTAAAATTGCCTGAGACAGCGTCCCAGTGTATTCAACATATAAATCGATTTCCTCGTTCAGCAACGCCTGATAGCAGATTAAAGTGCCGCCTAAGCCGAAGGCCCGTTCAACGGCAATGCCTTCCCCCTCCAACAACTGCGCCACGATCTCAGCAAGCAGATAGTTTTCTGAAAAATTTTTACTCGCCACCCGAACAGGCTTACTTTGGTTCGCNTGAACNGATATNGCTATNNNCANACAAGCCCACAACACTGCATGANAAAGGTTACGCAACACTGGCAATNAGCCGTTCAACATAGTGACTCACCGGTGCCGCAAAGACGTCATCAGGAGACCCGCTCTGAACAATTCGCCCTTGATCAAGAACCACCAGAACGTCCGCAAGACGGCGTGCTTCGCGCATGTCATGAGTAACCAACAGCGTGCTAATGGCGTGGTTACGCTGCACCTCCTCAAAGCGTTCATACAACCCCAGTCGCGTCACCGGGTCCACCGCCGAAAATGGCTCATCCAGTAACAACAGTTCTGGCTCCAGCATCAACGCACGGCACAATCCAAGACGTTGCTGTTGACCACCAGACAATGCCCTAGGCGGACGCTCCGCAACGTTGGCAGGCAGCGCCATGGCATGAAGCAGCTCTTCAAAGCGTTGCTCTATTCGCGATTCGGACCAGCCAAGCAACCGAGCCACCAGAGCAACATTATCGCGCGCGGATAAGTGCGGAAATAAACCAGCGCCCTGAATAGCGTAGCCAATTCGATGGCGAAACTGCTGCAGTTGATGGTGCGGAATAGGCTCTCCGAAAACATACACCGAACCACTGTCTGGCCGTTCTAGGGCGTTGACCATCTGCAACAAGGTCGTCTTACCGCTACCGCTGGCGCCAACAATAGCTGTGGTTTTTTGACTGGGTAACGTGAGTGACAAATCTTTGAATACCGCCACGTCGCCAAAATTTTTGCTGACCCCATGGAAGGCAACACACGCATCCGCAGACGCTGTGCTCGCACTCACTGTGCTGCGCCTACGGTGTCTGGATAGCGTTCGCTTAAGGCTAATCCATACTCGCGCAATTGCTGCATATAACCCAGCTTGGTCACTTCTCCTTCAGCGTCTAAGGTCACGCTCAACTCATCAAGTCGAGCATGGAACCTACGCAAATTCAGCCAATCCCCATCGCCATGCAGCTTCTCCGCGACAAAGTTTTGCCACTGAGCCTGCTCTTCAGGGTCCAGCAAATCCGGATGACTACGAGCTTTCATCCGCTGGGCGAGCGGAATTAGTCGCGGGTCACTGAAGTCCATCGAGGGCCAGTCACCCTCACGCCTGTTTGCATGAAAATGCTGGCAACGCGAGCGATCCTCATCTTGCAAAAACCCTTGATAGAGAGCGGCGTCTGCATCCTCGGTAAGCCGCTGCTGCGGCTGGGTATAAACGCGTCGAATTTTCTGCAGCAATCCCGGTTGTTTCAGTCGCCGCACCCGCTCTTTAATCTCACGCATATTTAGTTGCAATCGGCGCTGATTTTCATCATTGAGCACATCAATCGGCGCAATAAAGGGACAGCGATTGATTTTCACCTCCTTTAACGGCGGCCGAGCATGCGGACCTCGGGTGAACAGTTGGTCGCGAATCTCATCTTCAGATTGCTCAAGCAGCGGAGTGAGGTCTTGCGCCAAGTCAACGACGATGACCGAATTCGTATTCGTCGGATGCCTAGTCACCGAAACCACTGGCGCGACTCCGAACCGTTCGCGCGGATTCATGCCGCTTACATGCACGAGCAAGTGGGCGCCGTAGGGTTCAAGCATCTCGCGCACGGCGCGTTTGTTGCGAAGCCCAAAATAGTAGTCAAATAGCTTCGGCTGCTGCTGCTTTATCAAACGCGCCATTGCGATGGTCGCATGCACATCTGCCAATGCGTCGTGAGCATTGCTATGCCCAATATCATTCGCCTTGGTCAGTTCCTCTAACTTATAAACCGGCAATCCATCTTCGTCTTGCGGCCAATTAATACCTTCGCGCCGCAAAGCCCCTGTTGCTCTAACCAGATCTATTAGGTCCCAACGCGAGCAACCACTTTGCCACTCGCGCGCATACGGATCGAACAAATGGCGGTACAACCCATATCGCACGAATTCGTCATCAAAGCGCAGACTGTTATATCCCACCACGCATGTCTCGGGCACGGTGAAGCGGCGCATAATCTCTTCCCAAGCCTGCACCTCGGGGATACCCTCACGCTGTAACGTCTCGGGCATAATTCCGGTAACGAGTGACGCGTCTGGATTCAGCAACACATCTTCACCTAAGCGAACGTAGGTGCATAATTCGTCACCGAGAATATTCAAATCTTGATCCGTTCGTAGCCCAGCCACTTGGACCATACGATCCCATTTTGGATCGGTGCCAGAGGTTTCTAGGTCATACCAATAGAAAGAGCTCGCCATGTCCTTTAACCTCGTCAATGAGACATAACCATACCTCAATATGAAAACCATAGCCTCGTTGCTCGGCCCAACTGCCGCGATCTTATGCGCTGCTGTATTTTATCTCGTAACTGCTAACATCGCAGCCGCCCTTACTCTAGGTATCACCCTATGGGTGGTCGTGTGGTGGATTTTCGAGCCAATACCCATCCCGGTAACCTCGTTATTGCCCATGGCCTTGCTCCCAATGTTCGGCATTATCAGCGCAAAAGAACTGGGCGCCGCCTACGGCAATCCACTCGTCCTGCTCATGCTCGGCGGCTTCCTAATCGCAACTGCACTTGAGCGCAGCGGTGCCCATCGCCGCCTTGCAGTTTTTATGGTGCGCTTATTCGGTGGCAACAGCCCACGCCGCCTGGTACTGGGTTTTATGTTCGCCAGCGCCGCTCTAAGTATGTGGATATCCAATACATCCACCACGTTAATGCTATTGCCTGTTGCTTTGGCCGCTTTAGAAAGCACAGACGACAAACGGCTCGCGACACCCTTACTTTTAGGCATCGCTTACGCCGCCAGCATAGGCGGCATCGGAACCCCAATAGGTACGCCGCCTAACATGGTGTTTATGGGTGTTTACAACGAGGTCAGCGACAATGCCATATCCTTCGGCCAATGGATGCTATGGGCACTTCCCGTCGTGCTCATTCTGTTGCCAATAGCGGGCTTTTGGGTCACCCGCAATCTTTCCGCAAGCGGTGCAATTGCATTGCCAGAAATAGGCGCATGGCGGACCAGCGAACGCCGCGTGCTCATTGTATTTTCCATTACCGCCCTGTTGTGGATAACCCGTACCGGTCCCTTCGGCGGTTGGTCACAACTACTGCAACTGCCCTACACGAACGACGCCATGGTGGCCTTTCTTGCAGTCATAGCGCTATTTATCATTCCAAACGGCGAGCGCAATGNTGATACCGGTGAGTCACAACGCTTGCTCGACTGGCAAACCGCCGAGCGTATCCCTTGGGGCATGCTGCTGTTATTCGGTGCAGGTATTACGATTGCGACCGCGTTCACCAACTCTGGACTGAGCAACCTGATCGGTACCGCCCTGGAATCTCTGTCGACTTTACCGATACTGTTAATGATTGCGACCATTTGCCTAGCGGTGACTTTCCTAACCGAAGTGACTAGCAATATGGCCACGACAGTACTACTTATGCCTATCCTGGCCGCGGCCGCGATCGGCGCCGGCATCGATCCAATCTTATTGATGATCCCAGCCGCCATGAGCGCATCCTGTGCCTTTATGTTGCCGGTCGCTACGCCGCCAAATGTGGTGGCATTTTCTACCGGCCGATTTTCAATTCAGGATATGGTCCGCGAAGGGTTGGCATTGAACCTGCTCGGAGTTTTGGTGATCAGTTCGTTGTGCGCTTTGCTCCTGCAGTAGTCCGCGCTGCCGCAAAGCTTGCATCTGCTCGAGTCGGCGCGGTGCCGGTAACGTGGCAAGCGCCGCGACTTGCGCATAGAAGTCTGACCAATCGCCGCTCACTTCGGCAAACATCTGCGCGAAGGCACCGACCCAATCTTCATAGGTACTAAGAGAGAGCAGCAGCGCGTTGTTTAATTGATCGCCCATCAGGGCGTCAAAACGGCCGTTGCCAAGCAGGCTTAAGTTAGCGGAATAACAGCCCTGCCAATGGTCGCGAAGCTCGTCGCGCTGCCGCAGACGCTCACCAACGGTACCCGATTGCTGTTGGTAAAGATTTGCCAAATCAGCTTTCGCGGCCAAGGCAAATGTCTTAAAACGCGCCCACTCAGCCTGCCCAAGTCGCCAGCGTGCATAACGCTCTTGGCGGCTTCCTTCTGGACTCTCTGCCAACCAAGCCCGCGCGCCCTGAAGACCTACAAAACTGGCAAAACTCTCATTAAAGGCAACATCGCCTTTGAGCCACACTTCACTGTGCGCCAATTCATGGAAAAGTAAATTCGCTAACGCCGGTTCTCGATAAAAAACGAAACTACTAAGTAACGGATCGTCGAACCAACCCAGCGTGGAATAGGCTGAAACGCCCCCGACGTAGGTATCAAACCCATTCTCCTGATAATGCGCAGCTAAGGCACGTGCATCAGCCTCATTGAAATACCCCCGATAAGGCGCACACCCCACCAATGGATAACACCATTGCTCACTTCGCATATCCAAGGGCGGTGCTGCAAACACATTCCACACAACATAATCGCGGCCTAGCGTCACATACCGCTGATACCGGTCTGCGACCCGTAATTGCAACTCATCTTCAGCAAACTGCAACATCAATTGGATTCTCTGCAATCTGGTGCGCAGTTGGGGCGATGTTGCTGGATCGGCTAGGACCGTGCGAATCGGTTTACTACGCTGCAACAAATCCAGTTGCCCCAAAGCGGCTTGGCGATAAAACCCCAATGACTCGCAACCACCGAACAAGCAACAAACTAGGCCCAAACAGAACAATTTTATGGTGCTCATTAGTTGCCGTGACCAGCACACAGTGCCACCATTGAAGTAACGATTTCTTATGGGGTTGCTATGCATCTTCTTAAGGGCGTCTTAGCCTGCGTCGCTTTGTTGTTAGCCACTGTCAGCGTATGTATTGTCCTTTCATGGTGGTCGTTCAAATTGAACTTTACCAAAGGTGAGGCGCGTTCCAAACTTAAGCAAAGAATGGACAACATCATAATCTGGTGGACGAGTTCCAATCGCCTAATGATTAAGTCTTTGGGCTTAACAAACGCGCGCGTCAACTGGCACAACCCTGCAGAGATAAAGCCAGACCAATGGTATTTAGTCATCTGCAATCATCAAAGCTGGGCAGATATTTTGCTGCTCCAAACCTTTCTGCTGAACACGATTCCGCCGCTCAAATTCTTTACTAAATCTCAGCTGATTTGGATCCCCTTTGTTGGGATCGCCATGTATGCCTTGGGCTTCCCCTATGTGAAGCGCGTCAGCCGAGACCAAATTCGCGCAAATCCGGAGTTACGCCACGTGGATCGAGACAACGTCTTCAAGGCTTGCGAAGGCTTTAATAATCACCCCACCTGCATACTTAACTTTGCAGAAGGCACCCGTTTTACTGCCGAGAAGCATCAGCGTCAGAATAGTGAATATGGCCACCTACTGCGCCCTAAGGCGGGCGGAATTGACTACGTGCTCCAAGGCATGGAAGGCCGATTAAAACATGTCGTGGATGTGACTATCGTCTATCCAAATGGAGTGCCCACTTTCTGGGATTTCTTGCAGGGCAAATGTAAAGAGGTTCACATTGATATAAAGCAACACCCGTTACCGGACTTTCCAAACGTCAAAGACACTGCCGCGCGCAAGGCCACCCTAGCCCAGTGGATGCGGCAAATTTGGCTAGAAAAAGACCAATTGATCGCAAAGACGCTTGACGCATAGGAGGGCACCGAGCCCAGTAAACCGTTCTTCAGTTCGCTTCCGCCACTGGGTTGAAGGTTTGACGTAACTCTTCAACGCGCTTCTCAAGATCTCGAAAACGCGAATTCGTTGCTATTCGATAGGCATCGATGGCGGCTATCGCCTCTGTGTTCTCGGTTACCTGAATGTCCAAATTAGCCCGCATTTTTGCCACCGCTTGACTTGTAGTATTAACTTTATCGACAAGATCCTGTTGGGCGCGGACTAACTGCTGCAGCTGGATCTCAACGCTGGTCAACTGATCGATCAAAGCGGTTTGCTGGTTAAATGCGGCTTCATGGCGCGAGGTACTGGCTTTTAGATCCCGGGTAGTGGATTGCAATCCAGTCACTGAATCATCAAGGTCTTTGACAGCTTTTTGATTGTCTTTGATCCAATCTTTGTTGCGCTCATTGGCCACTGCCCACAGCTTGCGAATCTCGGATTGCCACAGCGAGAGCTGTTCCTGAGTGTCTTCGCCACCCTGAGACAGAGCAGTATCCGTCGCGGACAGGCGCCGTTCTAAACGCTCTAGTCGAGTGTTCGCATCGGTGAGTCGAGCTTGTTCGGCTATCAATACCTGCTGTTGATTGGCGATAAACCATCCTGCTGCAACAAGACCACCAACCAAAACCGCCACAACCCCGTTAAGGAAAATACCCCGCCCGCCTTCGGATTGGTTAATGCGCCGGGGCCGACGGCCGCCACCGCCCGGTCGATACCCACCGGGCTCGGTCGACAGAGACTGATCAGCGTCGTTACTCATACCTTACCAATTCAGTAGCGCAGAAACAGGGCGGCCAACGGACAATACCGTTGACCGTTCCCAATAGAGGCCTTAGTTAAAGGTAAAACAAAATACCTGCCATAATAACGGTCAAGACAAAGCCCGAGGTAATCACACCCCGAATGGTGGTCAAAACGCCTTGCTTACCGACAATCGCATTAATCTCGATCGCAGCAATAATCGCNAGCGTAATGCCCAGCGCAGTAGCGTTNGCGCCAATACTGCCATTTATNGCNAAGTGCGCNCTGGAGCCCATNAAATAAAGCATTGGGATCGAGAACANCGTATTCGTACGAGACGCCAGTGCTGCCTTAGGTGCGGCCGCAGCCGCAGCCGGATCCGCGTCACCACCCGCAGCCACCGCTTGGTTTGACGCAATCACAATACGCTGGTTCGGCCAAATGATCAGCCAAACGTTAAGGAACATAAGAGTTCCCATAGTGGCACCGAGCGTAATGTCAGGCGTTATCCCCGAGCCTTTATAGCCAAGNAGAACTATGCCCGATAAGAACGTCAGCATNGCGCCCCAACGGAACCACCATAATGCTCGGGGCACCAACTTAGAAAAAGCATCAACCCGCGCATCACCCTCTGCCTCCTTGAAGTACTCGGTTTGCACAAAGTTGAAGTAATACANCATGCCGATCCATACCACGCCCGCAAGCACGTGGCCGAATCGCGTCAAATATTCCACTAGTAATTCCATCGTATTCCCTGTTGTTGCCCCAAAAGCTGCGGGCAAGAATAGCTAAACCCTGTCGCTGGTACCAGCGCTACAGCAGAGTTTCGAAGCTAACAACCGTCAGCAAATGCAGCGCCTTTTAGCTAGGCAAAAAAAACCCGGCTGACGCCGGGTTTTTTTTCGATAAGCAATCGATTTACATCATACCGCCCATGTCTGGCATGCCGCCAGGCATGCCTCCGGCGGCACCGCCCTCATCTGGCTGTTCGCTGATCATCGCTTCAGTGGTGATCATCAGGCCAGCAACAGACGAAGCAGCCTGCAACGCAGTACGGGTCACTTTGGCCGGATCAAGAATACCCATAGCGAGCATATCGCCGTATTCGCCGGTGGCTGCGTTGTAGCCTTCGTTGCCCGAAAGCGCAGCGACCTTGTCCAACACNACAGCGCCTTCAACACCAGCGTTAACCGCGATCTGACGGAGTGGTGCGCTCATGGCGCGCACCGCAAGCGCGATTCCGACGTTCTGGTCTTCATTGTCACCCGTTGCAGACTGCGCNGCTTCGATCGCTCGAACCAGCGTAACGCCGCCACCGGGTACAACACCTTCTTCTACCGCTGCACGGGTAGAATGCAATGCGTCTTCGACTCGCGCTTTCTTCTCTTTCATTTCGACTTCGGTGGGAGCACCAACTTTAATTACCGCAACACCACCAGCCAGTTTGGCTAGGCGTTCTTGCAGCTTTTCACGGTCGTAATCAGAAGAAGTTTCTTCGATTTCTGCCCGGATTTGCTTGATGCGACCTGAAATGTCGTCCTTGTCGCCTGCGCCATCAACAATCGTCGTGTTTTCCTTAGTTGATGACACGCGCTTAGCCGTGCCTAAGTCTTCCAAGGTTGCGCCTTCCAACGTCAGGCCTACCTCTTCAGAGATGACAGTTGCACCGGTCAGGATCGCGATATCTTGCAGCATCGCTTTACGACGATCGCCAAAACCAGGCGCCTTAGCTGCTGCGACCTTAACGATGCCGCGCATGTTGTTTACTACCAACGTCGCGAGTGCCTCGCCTTCGATATCCTCGGCAATGACCACCAACGGGCGACCAGCTTTAGCAACGCTCTCTAGCAATGGCAACAAGTCACGAATGTTAGAAATCTTTTTGTCGCAGAGCAAAATGAACGGGTCTTCGTGCTCCGCCGCCATAGAATCTTGGTTATTGATGAAGTAGGGCGACAAGTAACCACGATCGAACTGCATGCCTTCTACAACGTCGAGTTCGTTTTCTAGNCCAGAGCCNTCCTCAACTGTAATAACACCTTCTTTACCAACNTTTTCCATCGCTTCGGCAATGATCTCACCNACCGCGGTGTCGCTGTTGGCTGAGATAGTCCCTACCTGAGCGATTGCCTTAGAATCCTCACAAGGTGTCGCCATGCCCTGAATCTTTTCAACCGCAGCAACAACGGCTTTATCGATCCCACGCTTGAGGTCCATAGGATTCATGCCTGCAGCTACCGACTTCAAGCCTTCTTGCAAGATTGCTTGGGCAAGCACAGTCGCAGTAGTGGTGCCGTCGCCTGCTTCATCAGAAGTCTGGCTAGCCACTTCCTTGACCATTTGCGCACCCATGTTTTCAAACTTNTCCTTCAGTTCTACCTCTTTGGCAACTGAAACACCGTCCTTGGTTACCGTTGGTGAACCGAATGCCTTATCCAANACCACGTTACGGCCTTTCGGGCCCAACGTAACCTTTACTGCGTTGGCAAGCACATTAACGCCTTCGAGCATCAAGACTCGCGCGTCATCACCAAATTTTACATCTTTAGCGCTCATCGCTTTTTTCCTCTTGTCTTAACTAAAGTGCGAAGGTCTAACCCTCCAGCACCCCAAAGATTTCACTTTCGCTCAAAATCAGGAGTTCTTCTCCATCAATCTTGACCGTGCTTCCGGCGTACTGACCAAAAATAATCTTGTCGCCTGCTTTGACGTCTAAAGGACGCACATCGCCACCATCAGTCATCTTGCCCGGACCTGCAGCAAGGATTTCGCCTTGTGAAGGTTTTTCAGTTGCAGAGTCAGGAAGCACGATGCCACCAGCACTGGTGGTTTCCTCTTCCAAACGACGCACGACAACGCGGTCGTGTAAGGGTCGAATGTTCATTACCTATGGTCTCCCAATTGCTCCAATTGCTTGGATTACTTTACTTACCGGGTTCAGCTATTCGCGCTATTCGACGAATTATGCTCCCCATTTCCGCCCACCATTGTTTGGCAAGGCCTCAGCCTTTTAGCACTCTCACATCGTGAGTGCTAATACGAGGACGCTATCATAGGGGCGAGTTCGGGATATTCAAGGCCCACCTGAGCATTTTGCATACAATCCTTGGACGCTTTACAACCCAAATGGATGGCAGCTTGCCGCTCTGGCAAGCTTTTATCGTCCATCTCGCATGACCACTAGGATATTTTTAATC
>PAFJ01000056.1 GCA_002704325.1 Gammaproteobacteria bacterium
CGCGTTGGGCCATATGGCTTAGTTGCTGATCGTCGTGACCAGCAGCATCTGCGGAGATATAGACTCCTGGTTCCACGGTGAGCACCATTCCGGGCTGCAATGGCCGCCACTCTCCCCCAAGGCGATAATCGCCAACATCATGAACATCGAGGCCCAACCAGTGACAACTCTTATGCGGACAAAACTGCAGATACGCCCCGCTATGGATAATCTGATTGACCGAGCCCTCGAGTAAACCCAGCGTTAACAGACCTTCGATCATGGTGCTTATTGCTGCATCGTGGGGTGCGTTAAATGGCACGCCAGGGCGACATTGAGCAATGGCAGCTTCGTTTGCAGCCAACACAATGTCGTAAAGTGCGCGCTGCTTAGGTGAGAACACGCCGGCAACAGGAAAGGTACGGGTAATGTCGGCGGCGTAGTACTGATATTCGCAACCTGCATCAATGAGCACCAGTTCGCCGCTCCGTAATATCGAAGTGTTATCCGTGTAGTGCAGTACGCAGGCATTAGCCCCGCTGCCAACAATGTTNGGATAGGCGCTGTGCCGCGCCCCACCGAGCATAAATTCATAAATCAATTCCGCTTCGAGCTGGGTTTCAGTGCAGCCAGCACGACANTTTTGCATGGCCCGGATGTGCGCTTGAGCACTGATGTTTGCAGCCTCGCGCATCAACGCAATTTCAGCGGGGCTTTTAACCAACCGCTGTTCATGCAGCAAATGCTTTAGCGATACAAATTCCCCAGGAGGCATCGCGCCACCGGCTTCTCGACTGCGAATGGTCGCCACATAGCTCAACAGGCGTTGATCAAACGCAGGGTATTCGCCCATGGTCAAATAGATGCGCCGACGACCCTCCAATAGTCCCGGCANAATGTCGTCCAAGTCAGCGATTGGAAAACCAACATCCACCCCATAGCGCTCTACAATACGCTCCGGACCACAAATTCCACCATCCCATTGCTCCGCTCGAACATCTCGGTCNCGGCAAAACATAATCACTTCACCCTGACCGCGTTCAGGCGCTAAAACAAGCACAGCATCCGGTTCGTCGAACCCACATAGGTACCAAAGATCGCTGTCTTGGCGGAATGCATGGTCGATGTCGCGATTACGGCGCTGCGTGGTCGCGCCAGGCACTAGGGCGATGGATCCCGGCTCCATGGCATCCATCAGTTGGCGCCGGCGTTGAGCAAATTCCGCCTGATCGATTTGGGTCACTGCACAGGGCCCTGTTCGACATCAGGCTGCTCTTCGTCAAGCAACGCGAGCACCAGCAAGACACTGACACGAACGTATTCATATATTTCGCTGAAGGACTCTTCGTCTTGCGCAGATTCAGCATCCGCGTCTGCAACTTCCACGTCAGCGCCCATGGCCGATAACGTCGCAAAGTCGCGGATGATTTCTTGGATGTCCACGGGTAACTGATCGCGGCCTGTGGCGTTCGCTCCAGCAAAACCGCTGAGAAAACTGCCGCACCATTCTGCTAATTCGTCAACTCGTTGAGCCAGCGGCTCGTCATCATCCGCAATCAACGGAGCAAAACCCAAATCTTCATCGCGCAGGTTAAGTAAACTCGCTGCAACAAAATCCAAGACGGCGGGTTCGTCGGTGAGCGCTTGATCACCCGCTAGGGCAACTAATTCACTGAGCGGAAAATCTTCCACCGTGGGGCAGGCTGAGGCGGCAATAAAACCTGCAACCATGCCATGGAGTTCTTGACGAGACAGCAGCACGGATGCGAGTTGCGCTTTATGATCTAAATCGGACACTGCGGAGGGGCTACACAATAAACATTAAAGGGCGCAAACTATTACGCACTGTCCGCAGAAATACTAGTAAAGCTCTATGAATGACGTAGGTGATCAATCCATACAACTCGATCAATTAGCGCGTCGTGTCGACGATCTGATCACACTGACCGAAGTTCTGGCCAACGAGAATCGAGCTTTGCGCGCACAGCAGCAGCAGTGGAGCCTCGAACGCGCCAAGTTGCTGGAAAAAAATCAGACCGCCACAACCGGCGTCCAAGCGATGATTACGCGCCTGAAATCCCTAGAGCGCAGCTGACTTTACAGCGCATCTAAGACCTCGCCCGGAGAGAGAGCAGTAATGACAACAGAAAGTAATACCCTCACCGTTTCTATTGTCGGCAAGGATTATCAAGTCGCTTGCCCTGCGGGCGAGGAACAATCGCTGCGCGAAGCTGCCCACTATCTACACACATTAATGGAATCTATTCGCTCCTCTGGCCGCGTCGTCGGGCTTGATCGAGTCGCTGTCATGGCCGCATTAAATGTCTGCAACGAGTTATTGCAAAGCAAAAGCAAGCATGCCGAAGCACAAGACCTTGTTAATGAACGAGTGCAGAAACTCAGCGATCGGGTCGCGGATGCCATTAACGAAAATAAACAGATGAAAATCTGACTTAGAGTTAAGAAATCTCCGCTGGTGGCCANGCCATTAGTNGTTATACTTCTTGTGTTCCTGGGATGTTAGCCAGTGGTCGCGTCCTTGAGCCGTTATATAAACCTCAGGAGATTCTTTCGCTAGGCCAGTGTGCATACCCAATATTATGGGTCGCCTTCGGCTTGGCTGGGGTCTCCGCCTTGAATCTCAACGGTTCAGGGCAAACCAACAGCGGCATCACCGGGAACATTTTTTTCGTCAGTCGATGATGTAGGCATGACAAACCGGCCCACACTACGCGCCCATTACCGATCGTTGCGTCAGCACCTGGATGCTGCTTGCCGTACCCATAAAAGCGAGCGGATCAATCGGCGTCTGGAAGCATTACCCATCCTAAATACTGCTCAGCGCATAGCGGCCTATTTGGCAAGCCCGGAGGAGGCATGGATTGGCGCGTTTATCAATTTTGCATGGCAGCGCCAGCAGTCAATTTTCCTGCCCTGTATCAACGAGGAGCGCGGGCACATGATTTTTGTCAAACAGGATCCGAACGCCGAACTGCAAAGAAATCGTTTCGGCTTACTGGAACCGGCAGACCAAAGCACCCCTGCCCGCGCCAGTGAACTTGATTGCGCCTTAGTGCCCTTAGTTGCGTTCGATGAACGTGGCAGTCGACTGGGAATGGGTGGCGGCTACTATGATCGTTTTTTTTCCGACCCCACCGAACGTCCTACTCTTATCGGCATTGCCTTTAGCGAACAACAAACACCGTCTTTATTACCCCGCGAGGGATGGGACGTGCCACTGGATATGGTCGTAACGGACGAGGCCTTTAGACAATTCCACTAAGCAGGAAAGTATGGCAGTAAGACAGATCCTCCGTATGGGCCACCCCAACTTACGACGCATCGCTGCGCCTGTTGCCGATGCCCATATGGATAGCCCTGACATGGAGCGCCTTTTAGATGACATGGTGGACACCCTTAAAGACTCTGGCGGTATAGGTCTGGCGGCGCCACAAATCAACGAGGACCTGCGTCTGGCCATCATCGACATTCCTGGAGGACCCACACGCTACGGCGATATAGAAGCGATGCCGCTNACGGTATTTTTCAACCCCGTTATCGAAGTCCTCGATACGCGATGCGAAGGCTATTGGGAAGGCTGCTTATCCGTGCCCGGCCTACGCGGGTTCGTGGAACGACCGCAGCATATACGGGTAACCTATACAAACACCGCAAAACAAACTGAGGTTCTCGAATTACGGGGCTTTCTGGCTACCGTAATGCAACACGAATTCGACCACCTCGACGGCAGGCTGTACGTTGACCGCATAACGGATACCACCCTACTGGCCTTTGAGGACGAATGGCTTAAGCACTCGCAGTGAACATCAAGGCGATTACTGTAAAAACATTTTATACGCGGGGTTATCTTGCTCCGACCAAAACCGGTAGCCAATCTGCCTTAGATATTTATTCAACGCTGGCTGATCTTTCTTGGACGCAGTAAATCCCACCAATACCCGCCCCCAAGCTGACCCATGGTTACGATAATGGAATAAGCTGATGTTCCAGCGCTGACCTAAACCCGTCAAGAACTGCAGCAAGGCGCCGGGGCGTTCAGGAAACTCAAACCGATACAGCAACTCGTCAATTCCTTCAGGACTTCTGCCGCCTACCATGTGACGGACATGCAATTTAGCCGCTTCGTTATCTGTCATGTCGAGAACGCCGTAATGCTTTTCCTGCAAGCTCTTAACCACCGCCTCTCGGTCCGCTTGGGAGTCGACGCCAAGTCCCACATAAATGTGTGCGCTATCGGCGTCTGCAGAGCGGTAGTTAAATTCGGTGATTGCGCGGCGGCCTAGCGCTTTGCAAAACCGCAGGAAACTGCCAGGCTGCTCGTCAATCTTTGCCGCCAGAATCGCTTCCCGCTCCTCGCCGAGCTCCGCTCGCTCAGAAATGTGCCGTAAACGATCAAAATTAACGTTAGCGCCACTGACGATGGCTACCGCGGATTCAATTCCACTAGCCCGAGCCAGATACCGTTTCATACCGGCAATAGCCAATGCGCCGGCGGGTTCCGCGACACATCGAGCATCCTCAAAAACGTCTTTTATGGCAGCGCAAATTTCATCAGTATTCACTAATACCACATCGTCAACATAGTGCTTGGCTATCTTAAAGGGTGCTGCGCCCACTTGCGCAACGCTAACGCCATCGGCAAACAGATCTAAGGTATCTGCAGGCAAACGCACTCGTCTACCTGCCTGTCGCGCCGCGTACAAACACGCCGAGCCCTCTGCTTCTACACCAATCACCTTAGTTTTTGGATGCAAATATTTAACGTAGGCTGCTATACCGGCGATTAAACCGCCACCGCCAACAGGGACAAAAATGGAGTCGAGATCACCAGGATACTGGTTAACAATTTCCATACCGATCGTTCCCTGACCGGCAATCACATCAACATCATCATAAGGCGGGACATAAACTAAACGCTCCGCTGCCGCCATTGCTGCAGCGTGAGCAGACGCTTGGTCATAACTATCGCCATGTAAAATAACTTTTGCGCCGCGCGCGCGAACAGCGTTCACCTTAATACTTGGCGTATTACGACCCATCACAATCGTAGCTTTGATGCCCAATCGCTGAGCCGCCAGGGCAACGCCTTGGGCGTGATTTCCTGCTGATGCAGTAATAACACCACGGGCAAGCTCGTCGGCGGGCAATTGACTAATCTTGTTGTACG
Organism: Gammaproteobacteria bacterium; assembly: GCA_002704325.1. GTDB lineage: Bacteria > Pseudomonadota > Gammaproteobacteria > Pseudomonadales > Azotimanducaceae > UBA4421. Next base: position 5,168 of record PAFJ01000056.1, read on the forward strand.
CGCCGCGCAGCTTGAAGCTAAATACAGACTGCAAGTCTTCACGCTTAAGGCGCACATCCACACCCAAGCGTTGACTCAAGGTCGCCGCTCGAGTTAAGGGCGTTTCGTCCGCAACCTCATAAACTCGCGAGGACAGAATTTTCTTTACATAGGTTTCTAACATGTCACCATTTTCCTTCGAATCGCCAACAGGAACCAGCCATTAGCGAATTAAAATCAGGCGCTGTAGATCTCGCCCACGAGCAGAAAGCGAGGGCCGCTGCGGCAGCGATAAAAAAAATTGCACCGCTGCTGTCCAGTAAAAGCGTCATTGGGGTCGGAACCGGTTCCACGACCAATTGTTTCATCGATCAACTCGCAGCCATCAAACACACCTTTGACGCCGCAATTTCCTCTAGCGACGCATCAACAGCGCGGCTGCAGAAATTGGGCATCCCTGTGCTAGATCTTAACGCCGCCCCCAGCGTTGACGTTTATATCGATGGCGCCGATGAACTGAACAATGCAAAGCAATTAATTAAGGGCGGTGGCGCCGCCCTGACCCGCGAAAAAATCCTAGCCAGCGCTGCTGAGCAGTTTATTTGCATCGCTGATGCCAGCAAACGGGTGGAGCAGCTAGGCGCCTTCCCGCTACCTGTAGAAATCATACCTATGGCACGCAGCGTCGTCGCTAGACAATTAGTGACGTTAGGCGGACGCCCCGAGTGGCGAGAGAATGTGGTGACAGATAATGGCAACTGGATTCTTGACGTGCACGAGTTGTGCATTGACCAACCCGAGGCAATGGAAACCAGCATCAATAACATCCCTGGCGTGGTGTGTAACGGCCTGTTCGCTCTGTCGCCCGCCGATTGCATCCTGCTCGCCACCCCAGACGAAATTATCGAGATAGGTTAGTCTGCATCTGCGGCAAGCCCATCAACCGCAGGCAATAACTTATTCGGATTGAAGATCGCATGCGGATCAAACAAATCTTTTAAGCCGCGCATCAAGGCTATTTCCTCTGAGCTACGAGAAAAATCTAAAAAGTCTCTTTTCAGCAGGCCAACCCCATGCTCTGCTGAGATGCTGCCGCGTCGCTGCGCAACTAGAGCAAAGATTTTTGGACTCATGGCGTGACCGTGATGAAAGAACTCCTCAACACTCATATGTTCTGGACGCAAAATATTCAGATGCAAGTTGCCATCACCGATATGCCCATACCAACACACTTCGAAGTCAGGAAAGCTACCGGCGACATAATTGTCCACGTCCGCTAGGAAATCCGGCACATCACTAATGCGCACAGACAAGTCATTCTTATATGGGGTATATGGCGCGATTGCCTCAGAAATTCCTTCGCGCAACTGCCAAAGTGCTGCCGCTTGGGCTTCCGATTGACTGACTACCCCATCAGTTACCCAGCCAGATTCCATACAGGCGGCAAAGGCCGCTTCAGCCGCACTATTAGCCGACTGGTCAAACTCCACCAGCGCATAAAACGCCTCCGGCTGACCCAACGGTGCCGGCAAACTGCGATGATCGCGAACCTTTTGCAACGCGACGTCAGAGAAGAACTCGAATGCAGATAGCGTCAACGCCGCATTAAAGGTCTGCAGTATCTGCAAAAGATCANCGACATTCGGCACACCCATAACCATAACGATCTGAGGTTCCGGCATCGCAGTCAGTTGCACGTCGATCTCTGCCAGCAATCCTAAGGTACCCTCCGCTCCAATCATTAAGTGGCGAAAGTCGTAGCCAGTGGCGTTTTTTACCAAACCCGCGTTGCAGTCTAATAGGGCACCCGTGCCGGTTACGACTTTCAGGCCTGCGACCCAATCTCGGGTCAGGCCATAACGAATAACTTTAATACCACCAGCATTAGTCGAGACATTACCGCCTATTTGACTCGAGCCAGAAGAAGCGAAGTCGACTGGATAGAAAAGCCCCTGCCGTTCCGCGAAATTTTGCAAATTGGCGGTAATCACCCCTGGTTGGCAGGTCACAATGCGGTCTTGCTCCGAGAAGTCCAAAATTTGATTCATTCGATCAAAGGACACCACCACCTCGCCATTGCTGGCCACCGCACCGCCGGAGAGTCCAGTCCTCCCTCCGCTGGGCACCAACTTCACATCTGCAGAAATCGCATAGCGCACTAACTCTTGAAGCTGCTCGACAGTTTCTGGGAACACTACCGCGCTCGGTGAGACCTTGAAGCCATTGGTCCAATCCTTACCCCAGTGCTGCAGACTGTCTTCGTCCGTGTGGATCTGTTTGTTACTTAAGATCTCTGAGAGCACGCCTTACCTCCTAGGGCCGTGGGTGGTCCGATTGTCACCAGCGGCACTCGCCGTCTAGCCACGTCCACATTTGTTGTTGCACAGCACCAGTTTCATTGACTAAGTGATGCCGAGCATTAGGTAACGTAAGAATACTGGCGCGTTGATAGCGGCGGCTCAAGACCGGTATGTTATGCCGATAGCTGACAGTTTTATCGGCATATCCCTGGATAATTTTGGCCTTTAGCTTGCTCCCCGAGTAAGTTTCAAACTGCGTGAACCAATCCACCATAGCTTGTACCCAAGCCACCGGCAGAATATTCGCTTGAAAAGGATCTCTGGCCAAGAACTCGGTGAACTCTGATTGCATATTGCTGCGCATATCGCGAGGTCGCGCTGTGATCCAACGCTTAATCATTACGAAATACCACTGCAGCACCGGCCACCCGTAGGGCCGCACCAATGGCGCAAACAGAATGAGTTCGCCGTTGGGCGAAAGCCGCCGCTGTTGCTCATATTCCATCAGTAACGCTCCGCCCATGCTCTGCCCGATCCAGTGACTCGGTTCGCAACCGATTATTTCGTCAGCTAGGCCGTGTATGCAGGCCAAGACTTCGACGTAACTTTGAAAGCGATCTATCGTCGCTGGCTGCCCGGTAGATAAGCCATGGCCAAGGTGATCGAAAATCAACACGCCAAGGCCACGCTGCAACAACGCTTCGATTAGGTGCCCATACAGCCCAGCGTGGTCGTAATAGCCATGGCTGACCAACGCCCACCGACCATTGTGATTAGTCGTTGGCTTGAACGTCTGCACAGCAATGCGCTGACCGGCTACGCCAACAATACCCATCGCAGACTCTGTATGCTGGAAGTTCAACGCATAGAACGCGTAATACTCTTCTAACGCTAGACCATCTGCCGGACTGTACCCAAGGTCGTCTACCGGATAACACGCCAATGCTGCCAAAAGATTGGCATCATCGAATGAGCTGCGACCGCGCGTTTCTGTCACGTTACCGATTCGAGGCGATTATTGAATCACCTGATTTAACGCACCGGAAGAATACTGATCGTGCATGGCATCAAGAGAATAGGGCTTGAGCTTTTGCGCNTGTCCCTCAGTACCAAAGGCTTTGTAGCGATCAATNACCACTGCTTTCATCGCGTCGGTAGAAGCNGCCAAGTATTTGCGCGGATCAAACTCGGATTTATTGTTTGCCAGAAATTTACGAATCGCCGCNGTTGAGGCAAGCCGCAGATCTGTATCAATATTTACTTTTCGCACCCCATGCTTAATGCCCTGCTGAATTTCCTCTACCGGCACGCCGTAGGTTTCAGGAATTTCTCCGCCATATTGATTAATTTCTGCGAGCAAGTCTTGCGGCACTGACGAACTGCCATGCATCACAAGATGCGTGTTCGGTAAGCGGCTATGAATCGCCTTAACCTGCTCGATTGCAAGAATGTCGCCTGTCGGCGGGCGGCTGAATTTGTAAGCACCGTGAGACGTGCCGATGGCAATCGCCAGTGCGTCCACTCCGGTTTTGTGCACGAAATCTGCGGCTTGCTCNGGATCGGTAAGCATCTGCTCCAGAGACAAGATGCCCTCCGCACCAACACCATCTTCCTCACCCGCGGTACCAGATTCCAACGAACCAAGACAGCCCAACTCCCCTTCAACCGAAACACCACACGCATGAGCCATATCAACAACTCTGCGCGTTACGTCAACGTTGTAATCGTATTCGGCTGGGGTTTTTTGGTCCTCAAGCAGCGACCCGTCCATCATCACGGAGCTAAACCCTAATTGAATTGAGCGCTGGCACGCCGCAGGCGAGGCCCCATGGTCTTGATGCATCACCACTGGAATATCAGGAAACTCCTCGATCGCCGCAAGGATCAAATGGCGCAGAAAGGTTGGTCCCGCGTATTTTCTCGCGCCCGCCGATGCCTGCACGATCACAGGCGACTGAGTTTCCTCAGCCCCTTCCATGATGGCGCGCATCTGCTCTAAGTTATTTACATTGAATGCCGGCACGCCGTAATCGTTTTCAGCGGCATGGTCCAATAATTGACGCATACTGATTAGAGCCATGATGTTCTCCTGCTCATAAAAATAGTTTTAGCGGATTTGCCCATGCAGTTAGTCTGCGCTTCGCGCTGCCAGTACATCCACTGCAGGCAAAACCTTGCCTTCGACAAATTCTAGAAACGCACCGCCGCCTGTGGAAATATAAGACACACCATCGCTAACTGCATATTTATCGATCGCGGCTAATGTATCGCCACCTCCGGCGATGGAAAAGCCCTCGCTCTGCGCCACAGCCTCGGCCAACACTCTGGTGCCTTCACCGAATTGGTCGAACTCGAATACTCCCACCGGGCCATTCCATAGAATCGTTTTGGCGTCCAAAAGCTCTTGAGCCCACGCGCGTGCAGTGGTCGGGCCAATATCTAAAATCATTTCGTCCGCCGCAACGTCATTGATCTTGCGCACCTGAGCCACGGCAGATGCCGCAAACTCTCTGCTGACGATGACATCTTCGGGCAATGGAATCTTAACTTTTTGCATAATACGTTCGGCCGTCTCAATTAAATCAGGCTCATATAACGACTTACCCACCGGATACCCTGCAGCAGCAATAAACGTATTAGCAATTCCACCGCCGACCAAAATTTGCTTCGCAATAACGGCCAGTGACTCTAATACTTCCAGTTTGGTGGATACCTTAGCACCACCAACAATCGCCAACATCGGTTCCTTGGGGGCGGCCAAGGCATCCTGCAACGCTGCCAGTTCTGCTTGTAACAACAATCCTGCGCAAACTACCGGCGCGAATTTGGCAATTCCATGCGTGGACGCATGGGCACGGTGGGCAGTACCAAAAGCGTCCATGACAAAAACATCGCATTGCTCCGCCAGCCGTCGAGCTAGATCGTCATCATTGGCTTTTTCACCGGGGAAAAACCTTATGTTCTCAAGTAATGCAAGGCCGTGTTGACCCGCACTGGCTTCGATGCTTGGAATCAGCGGGACATCGGTTTGCAATAGCTCAGCTAAACGACGGGCAACCGGCTGGAGCGAAAACGCTTCCTCAACCTGACCCTCAGTCGGTCGCCCAAGGTGCGACATGACCGTAACGCTGGCGGCACTGGCCATTGCCTGTTTTATAGTAGGTAACGACGCGACAATCCGCGCGTCACTGGTGACNACGCCGTCTTTCACGGGCACGTTCANATCCGCGCGAATAAATACGCGCTTATTCGAAAAGTCCAACCCAGCCATCGAGCGGATTTTAGGGGTTTGCATAACACCTATCACTTATATATTGATCAAGTAGCCTGCAGATCACAGGCCCATAACGCGTTTGGTTGCCGTCACCACCGCGGCTGCAGTAATGCCGCAGGCCTCCATGGCCAAATCCCCAGGCGCCGATAAGCCGTAACGATCAATGCCAACTACGGCGCCATCTAATCCGACAAATTTATGCCAAAGATCAGGGTGGCCTGCCTCTACCGCAACTCGAGCCCTTACCGAGGGCGGCAACACTTGGCGTTGATACTCCNCGCCTTGTGCACTGAATAGTTCCACACANGGCATAGATACCACACGAACACAGACNCCTTCAGCAGCAAGTTGTTGGGCAGCTGCAACGGCAACTTCTACCTCTGACCCCGTGGCAATGACTATCGCTTGAGGATCCCCGTCACAATCGATCAGCGTGTAGCCGCCGCGCTGAATGTTTTCAAAGGTTTGTTTGTCTCGCGCCTGCCCCTGAGTCTTTTGCCGGGTAAAAATAAGCGCCGATGGCGCTGTNCGACTAGCGANTGCACTTCGCCAAGCCACAGCAGACTCTANGGTGTCGCAGGGTCGCCANGTAAATAGATTGGGCGTGCTGCGCAGGTTAGCGATCTGCTCTACGGGTTGGTGGGTCGGGCCATCTTCACCTACAGCCACCGAATCGTGCGTATAGACAAAAATATTAGGAATCTTCATCAAAGCAGCCAACCGCACCGCATTTCGTGCGTACTCCATAAAAATCAGGAAGGTGCCGGTGAACGGACGATAGCCGCCGTGCAATTGCAACCCATTGCTGATAGCCGTCATCGCAAATTCACGAACACCGTAACTCATATGCTGATCGTCAGTTGCACCTTCCCAACGGGTATTATTCGATCCAGTCAAATCCGCAGAACCACCGAACAATTCGGGAATCCCAGCAGCTATGGCACCGATGCAACGCTGAGAGGCTTTGCGCGTTTCCACAACCGATAGCGCTTGCTGCTCTTGCGAAGCAAGGGCGTCAACTGCCGCAGACCAATTTTCTGGTAATTCACCAGCCATGCGGCGCTCAAACTCCGCAGCCTTGGCCGGCTCTGCCGCCGCGAAACGGTCGTATTCCTCCTGCCATGCGCGCTGACGATCACCACCCCGTTGGGTTTGACCCCAAGCCTCGTAATATTCCTGTGGGATTTCCCAAGCGGGGTGCATCCAACCTAAGGCTTCGCGAGTAGCCGCGATTTCTTCGTCACCCAACGCGGCCCCATGAACGCCAGCCGTGCCTTGTTTGTTTGGCGATCCGAATCCAATCGTAGTTCGACAACACACCAATGTCGGCCGGCCATCTGAATCAATCGCGGTTTGCAGTGCCCGGGAAATTTCGTCCGCATCATGACCGTCTACATTGCGAATTACTCGCCAGCCATAGGCCTCGAAGCGCCCAGGAACATCTTCGCTAAACCATCCATCCACCTCACCGTCAATGGAAATTCCGTTGTCGTCGTAGATGCAGACCAACTTGCCNAANCCCAANGTTCCTGCCAACGAACCTGCCTCGTGNGAAATGCCCTCCATCAGACAGCCATCACCGACNATCACCCACGTGCGATGATCGACAACCGNAGCATCCGCTTGATTGAACTCAGCAGCGAGCTTGTGCTCCGCAAGGGCCATGCCCACAGCGGTGGCAAAGCCTTGNCCAAGCGGNCCCGTAGTGGTTTCAACACCAGGGCACTCGCCAAATTCCGGATGTCCTGCAGTTTTGGCATGCAATTGTCGAAAATCTTTTAGATCCTCCAGGCTGACGTCATAGCCGGTTAAATGCAGTAGCGCGTAAAGCAGCATGGAGCCGTGACCATTGGACAATACGAAGCGGTCGCGATTAACCCACTGCGGGTCGGCCGGATTATGTTTGAGCACATCTCGCCACAAGACCTCGGCCACATCAGCCAGTCCCATGGGTGCGCCTGGGTGGCCACTTTTCGCNGCCTGCACAGCGTCCATGGCCAACACACGAATCGCATTGGCAAGTTCAAATCTAGATGGCATTGGAGCTCCCGGAAAATTGCGCGGGTATTGTCGAGCTTTGTCTCTATCCACGCAATTGTTTCATACAAAACTTGAGCAAAACCCACTCTGAATCTCGCCAAATACTTTCAACATGACGTACTATTCGCGCCTTTGCGCCGAAGGCGTCGCCTTCTACGCTGCTATTTTCATCAACGCGAGTTTGAATTATGGCTGATAACAATGTTTTTACTTCTGAGTCTGTTTCAGAAGGCCACCCTGACAAAGTTGCCGATCAGGTATCCGATGCGGTTCTGGACGCCATGCTTGCTCAAGACGCAGANTCAAGAGTCGCCTGCGAGACTCTAATCAAAACCGGGCTCATTGTGGTCGCCGGCGAAGTCCGCAGTAACGCTAAAGTCGACATTGACAAGCTCGTGCGCCAAGTCGTTGCGGACATCGGCTATAACAGTCCAGACGTCGGCTTCGATCCCGAGTCCTGCACGGTCGTTAACGCACTTGGCCAGCAGTCTTCAGACATTGCCATGGGCGTTGATGAAACCAGCGACCACGAGCAGGGTGCTGGGGATCAGGGCTTAATGTTCGGTTATGCCACCGACGAAACCGATGTATTAATGCCGGCACCGCTCACTTATTCGCATCGATTAGTGCAAAAACAGGCCGAAATGCGCCGCGCATCGNTAGACTTTCTGCGCCCAGACGCCAAGAGCCAATTGACCTTTCGCTATGACGATGACGGCAAACCTACCGGCATAGACGCCGTCGTGTTGTCCACGCAGCACAGCCCCGACATCAGCCAAAAGGATCTGCAAGAAGCGATCATGGAAGAAGTCATCAAGCCAGTGCTGCCGCAGAACTGGATTTCTGCCGAAACCAAAATCTTCATTAACCCTACAGGGCAATTTATCATCGGTGGCCCNGTCGGCGATTGCGGTCTCACCGGGCGCAAAATCATCGTCGACACCTATGGTGGTATGGCACGCCATGGTGGCGGTGCTTTCTCCGGTAAGGACCCATCAAAAGTTGATCGTTCAGCAGCTTACGCCGGCCGTTATGTGGCAAAAAACATCGTCGCGGCAGGCCTAGCACAGCGCTGCGAAATTCAGGTGAGCTATGCGATCGGTGTTGCAGAACCGACTTCAATCAGTTTAGACACATTCGGTACGGGCAAGCTCAGCGACGACAAGATCGTTCAACTTGTGCGTGAACACTTTGACTTGCGTCCAAGTGGGCTTATTGAGATGTTGGACCTGAAACGACCCATCTANCAAACCACTGCGGCGTACGGCCACTTTGGCCGCACCGAAGAGACGTTTAGTTGGGAAAAAACTGATAAAGCCGAGTTACTCGCGCAAGCGCTGGCCTAGCATTTTAGCGAGGCCAACCCGGCAGGACGATGGCCGCATAATAGATGATACCCCTCAGCTTCGAATTTTTCCCGCCCCGCGATGCCGCGGGGCGAGATAAATTGACCGCAGGCACAGCCGAAAAACTCGCAACACTTAACCCCGAGTATTTCTCCGTAACCTATGGTGCCGGGGGCAGCACCAAAGCAGGCACCCGACAAACCATAACCGACTTGACCAAGCGCGGTTGGAACGCTGTCCCCCATTTATCAGTGGACGGCAGCGATCTACAAGGCACGCTCGAGCTGGTCGCCTACTACAAAGAATTGGGCATAAAAAAGATTCTGTGCTTACGTGGCGACCAAGCCGCGTCCGACTCAGATAATTCACAATACGCNGAAGACTTGGTGCGCCTGATCCGCCAGCACTTCGGCGACAGCTTCAAGATCATCGTTGGCGCCTATCCGGAAGTGCATCCTGATTCCGCTACCAGTCGCGANGACCTNATGTTCTTTAAGCGCAAAGTAGACGCCGGTGCCGATGTAGCGATCACCCAGTATTTCTACAACGTTGAAGCGTATGCATATTTCGTCCAGCACAGCCAACGTCTGGGCATTGATATTCCAATCGTTCCAGGGATTATGCCCATTACCAATTATGCGTCGTTATGCCGCTTTTCTGAAAAAGCCGGTGCGGACATTCCGCGCTGGCTAGATAGGGCTATGGCACAACGCCAAGCTTCCAATGACGACCTCAACAAGTTTGGTGTCGAGGTGGTGACCCGCCTGTGCGAGCAGCTTATCGAACTCGGGGCCCCGGCCCTGCACTTTTATACGTTAAATCGCTGGGGGGCGACGACCAAAGTCTGCGCCAACCTTGGTCAGAACGTGAGCTAGCGATCGTGGCCCAGCGTTTTTATGTGCCAGGTACGTATACCGTTAATCAGCAACTGCAGTTGAACGCTGAACGCTCTAACTACTTGTGCCGGACACTGCGCCAAAAAAATGGCGACCGCGTGGAAATATTTGACGGTATCGGTAACGTCTTCGCCTGTGAAATCGTTGCGAACGACCCTCGCCAGACCGCGCTGACAGTCGTCACCCAAACGGCAAAAGCAATGGCACCCGGAATTAGACTTGGCGTCGCTATTGGGCTAATTAAGGGACAGCCAATGGACAGGGCCATCGCTCAGGCCACAGAGCTCGGCGCCACTGACATTTACTTGCTCGACGGCCAGCGCAGCAACCTAAAACTCAATGAGCAGCGCATGGCGGGAAAATTGCAACATTGGCAAAAAGTTATTGTCGCCAGTTGTGAGCAGTGTGGACAGATTAACCTCCCGAATCTGCATAACCCGTCGAGACTCGCGCCTTTGCTCTCAAGGCTGACCCAATCAGGTGCACATTTAATTTTTTTTCACCCCCAAGGCAATCCAACACCCAAGCAGCTGGTTACAGGCGACCGGGTCGTTTTCATCGGACCGGAAGGCGGCTTTAGCCCCGAAGAACTTAACGCCTTTGCTGAACACCAGATTGAGGGCTATCGCCTAGGTCCGCTGACCTTGCGCGCCGAAACCATGCCAGCGGTGGCATTAGCCTTGATTCATCAGGCCAGCGGATGGCCAACGGCTGCGACCGATTAACCGCTGCGTCATAGCAGACCGACATCACCACCTGATGCAAGTACATCTGCATCTTCAATCGTATGCGCGTACTCCCACTCATCCTCAGCGTTCCAAATCTGGAAAACGAAAGCAATCATCAGCAATTTAGCGGCCCGCGTAACAACGCCTTTGAATGCTTCCGTCATAGGCAGCGTGCCATCTATCACACGATCCAGCATATTCGCAGTTGCCCACGCCAATTCCATAATGCGTTGATCTTGGTGCTGCTCGGCAAGGCCTTTAAGCGCTAACAGCGCATCGCTCAGTCGCTGCGGGCTGCTGCCAGGTTGAGTCGACCACGTCTCAAAGGCACTGAGCATCTTCAACACCATGAGGCCAAAGTCGGAATTCTCCGCGGAGTCCAGCGGCTTCGACTGAATTAGGCCCTGAGTCTGCAGGGCGGTTAGTGACTGAACCAGCACCTGCTCCGCTTCTGAGGAAGATGACTCATCTCCTACGGACCGGCCCCATGAAACCAGACATTGACCCAACTGGCGCAGGCGGAGGTGCGCAGTGCTGTCCAACGGCAATGCCGCTCCTGCCAGGGCCGAAAGATAGCAGGCAGCTAAACCACAGCCGCTTCGCGCGCGCGTGGACATTGGCACGACAGACCGCCAACGCAGCAAATAACCAGCATGGGCTTCAAACTTATACAGCACCTCCTGATGCGCCGGCGACGTCAGCGCTTCAAGCAGTAGACGCTCAAAACTTTGCCGCACGCGCTCGTTGATTGATAGCTGTTGCATATGACGATTGTAGCGCTTTATTTTTGTTGGATTGGCAGCTTGCGCCAAACGGCAACTCGAGTTTTTATTGCCTAGATCTCTGCGCAATGGGAACCTTTACCAACACGATTCACTGAGCGACCCGACGATGCCCAAAATAGCCTTTTTGATGGACCCAATAGAGACGTTGTCCGTGAAGAAAGATTCTACACTGGCGATGATTGCGGCGGCACAACAACGTGGGCTGGACGTCTTCTACTTGCAGCAAGACGGCCTAGTGCTCAATGGCGGCGTAGTCACCGCCCTGACTTGCCCACTAAAACTTCGCAGCGATTTCTGTGAGACGTTGGATCCTGAGACTGCCGGCACTGACTGGTATCAGCTGGGCAATGAGCAAGCTGTCGCATTAGCCGAAATGGACATCGTAATGATGCGCAAAGACCCGCCCTTTGATATGGAATACATTTACAGCACCTACCTTTTAGAGCGGGCCGAAGCCGAAGGTGTCATGGTGGTCAATCGGCCAAGCGCCTTGCGCGACTGCAATGAAAAGCTGTTTGCTACTCTGTTCCCGCAGTGCTGCCCTGAACTCATTGTCAGCCGCCGCATGGACCAACTTAAGGCATTTCATAAACAACACGCAAACGTGGTGTTCAAAAAGCTCGACGGCATGGGCGGCGCTTCGATTTTTCGCGTGATGGAACAAGACCCTAATCTGAGCGTGGTTTTGGAGACCCTCACCAACAGTGGGCGTGAACAGATTATGGGCCAAGTGTACTTACCAGAAATCGTCGATGGCGATAAACGTATATTGTTGATCAATGGCGAACCTATCCCCTACGCGCTAGCACGCATCCCTTCGGCCGGCGAAACGCGCGGCAATCTTGCTGCCGGCGGACGCGGAGAAGGTCGACCGCTAACGGATCGGGATCTATGGATCGCACAGCAAATAGGGCCAGAACTAAGGCGCAGAGGCCTGATGTTCGTAGGCATCGATGTAATCGGTGACTACCTCACAGAAATTAACGTCACCTGCCCTACCTGCATCCGCGAGTTAAACGAACAGTTCGGGTTGGATATCGCGGGCGATCTAATAGAAACCTGCCTGCAACAGCTGGCGACGCCGCCGGTTTGACATCCAACAACGCCATGGCAACAACGGTTGACCCGATAAGGCCAAGAGATAGGCTGTGGTTCGGCGTGTTTCTAGCGTTGGCAATCCATGCAACATTGATCCTAGGCGTAAGCCTTGAGTCTACTGTGCCAGAACCCGAAGTAATCTTGTCCGTATCACTGTCCAGCGCAGCGCGCAGCGAACCTCAATTGCAGGCGGAGTTGCAGCCCGAGACCGATCACGGCACTGCCGTTATGCAGCCAAAACCCCATCGGACAGAGAATTTGCAGCAGGCAGAAGTCCCACCGATCGTCGCAACCCCAAACGTAAATACAAAACCAAAAGCAACCCTGCCCGCGGGATTAAGTCGCAATCAATTGATCGCTGCCATCGCCGACGCACCACTTGAAGACCCTCCTACGCCCTACACTGAGCGGACTCGGCGCCTTGATGAGGCCCCTCTAACAGCGCCGACAACAGACGCAGAAACCGCATATCTGGCCATGTGGCGGCGAAAATGCGAGCGCCTTGGCCGGCTAAACTACCCCCCCGGCAACATTCAGGGCGAACTGCTGATGCAAGTCAGCATATTCAGTAACGGTCATCTGGACTATGTGCGAATAGCGCGCTCGTCAGGATCCTCATTGCTGGATGAAGCCGCTCTGCAAACTGTTAGACAGGCCGCGCCCTATCAGCCATTCTCAGTCGAGATGCGAAAGGCTTATGACCGACTCGAGTTTACTAGAACTTGGCAGTACTCTAAGTTTGGAACCGATATAAACCGTTAGATTGATTAGCCATTAATGAACCTAAAGAACCACTTCCTTATTGCGATGCCCGGCCTATCCGGCGACTACTTTGCAAATACCCTGACCTATATCTGCGAGCACAACGACGATGGGGCCATGGGCATTGTGGTCAACCAGCCTTCCGATGTGTCGATTCTCGAAATGCTTGCGCAACTAAATTTACAAGTAGACAAACGCTGGCTTGAAATGCCCGTGTTACTGGGCGGCCCGGTATCGCGAGAGCGTGGATTTGTGCTGCACAGCCCCTATGCAAAAACAGACCACTCCATCGAAATCTCCCAAGACGTATTCTTGTCCTCGGCGCTGGAAGTTTTGACTGANGTTACTGAGTCAAGTGGCCCGGATCATGTGCTCGTGGCGTTGGGCTATGCCGGTTGGCAGGGCGGGCAGCTAGAAGACGAGATCAAACGCAATGCCTGGCTTACCACAGAAGCGAGTTCAGAAATTTTATTTGCGGCCGATTTTGATCAGCGGCTGGATCAGGCGGCCGGTCTGGTAGGTGTCGATATGCGTGCCCTGCTGGCAAGCGCCGGACACGGTTAAACAATGTGCAATTGTACCGAGCTTGCCGAAGGCTATGTGCTGGGCATTGACTTTGGCCTTAAGCATATTGGCGTTGCAGTGGCCCAAACAGTGACCGGTCACTCAAGCGGATTGCGTACCTTACGCGCCAAAAATGGCAACCCCACTGATTGGCCCCAGCTGAAAGCGCTGGTTGCGGAATACCAACCTATCGCGATCATCGTTGGCTTGCCCTTGAATATGGACGGCAGCGTATCTGATATGGCGCTCCGCGCCAAAAAATTTGCCNACACCCTTGCCCATCGCACCCAATCTGCNGTGANTATGNGCGACGAGCGTCTNAGNTCTTGGAGTGCGGATAATACANACACGCACACCAATAGCGTCGACCTGCATCAGGAGTCCGCGTGCCGGATCATCGAAACCTGGCTGCGCAGCCTTGGTAGCCGTCAATAGGCGCGCGCAAAATCCGCCACGCAACGTTTAGCGACGATGCCCGCATCCGCGAGGGCCTCCAGCGCTTGATGGATTGTACGCATACCTCCGGTCTTCCCTGTCTGCATTGCTGACAGGATTTGCATCGGCTTATCTTCACGAATCAGATTGCGCACTGCGGGTGTTGCCTGCAACAACTCAAAAGCGGCCACACGGCCGCCAGATTCGGTTGGCAGCAAGCATTGAAAGACAATGCCAATAAGCGATTGCGCAAGCAATCCTCGCGCAGAACTGCGCTGGGCAGCGGGAACCGCTTCCAACAGCCGGGAGACGCTGTTTATAGCGTTACCAGCATGACACGTCGCGAGCACCAGATGGCCCGTTTCTGCCGCTTCAAGGGCTAATTGGACACTGCGCGTATCACGCAGTTCGCCCACAACAATGACGTCGGGATTTTCCCGCAACGCTGCGCCCAGAGCGCGCTCAAAGGATTGCACATGCCAGCCAACTTCGCGCTGATGCACCAGGCCACCCCGACTTTTATGCACATACTCGATCGGATCCTCAACCGTAATGACATGCCGTTTACCGTTGGAATTAATCCGCTCCACTAACGCCGCTTGAGTGGAGCTTTTGCCGCAGCCCGAGCGACCGCTAAACAACACTAATCCGCTGACATGGTCGGCCCAATCTATCAGCACCGACTTAGCCATAGCATCCGCCGCGGTCAGATCCGCCAACGCCGGGGGAGATTGTGCTAGAACCCGTAAAACCACCCCAAGGCCATTGTGATGCTGGAATGCATTCACTCGAAACCGACCGAGTTCGGAGACCTCGATAGCAAAATCAATGTCCGCAGACGCACTAAAATGCAAGCGTTGCTGCGCGCTCAGCATATCGTTCAGGCCAGCGGCTACCTCGTCAGAGGAAAATACGGTCGCATCAGCAAAAGTGCATAGCAACCCATGAACCCGCATCATAGGAGGGTTGCCGGTGGAGAAAAACACATCCGAAGCGCCTTGCTGTTTCGCAGCTTCTAGCAGTGCTAACCATCTAGACATCGAGAGTACCGCAACAAATTAAATCACCATGACTCTAACGTCTTGTTGCGCAGGGCTAGAGCGGCGATGATTAGGTCATGGCGTAAGTGCGCCGCCACAGCACGATTCAGTAACCGACTCGCGACCAGACGTTAATGCCTATGTCCGATCTATCTTCTCGACTTGCCTCACTTGCAAAGCGNATTGCCGAAGCCTGTGCGGTCGCAGAACGCGCGCCGAACTCCGTCGACCTGCTGGCAGTAAGCAAAACTAAGCCACCCAATTTGATCACGGAGGCCGCTGCGCTTGGCCTGATGCAATTCGGAGAGAATTATCTACAAGAGGCCATCGAGAAAATACAACAACTCCAACAGCACAATCTGCAATGGCATTTCATTGGACGGATTCAATCAAATAAGTGCAAAACCATCGCCAACGCATTCTCTTGGGTGCAAACCCTGGACCGCTACAAAGTCGCTCAGCGCCTCAATCAACTCCGCACCCTGCCCGAGCCCCTGAACGTGCTGATTCAGGTCAACTTAGATGATGATCCGAACAAAGGCGGATTGGATCGACAGAACACCGAGCGGCTTTTAGAAAACGTGTTGGCTATGCCTAATCTAGCCCCGAGGGGCCTCATGACGATATTGGCAAAGTCCACAGATTCTGGGGTGGGCTACCAATCCGTGGCACAATTGCACCAAGACTTGCGCGATAAGTACGCGAGTGATCTGCCCCAATGGGACACATTGTCTATGGGCATGAGTGCGGACATAGAAGCCGCCATTAAAGCGGGAGCTACAATGATTCGCGTCGGCACCGACTTATTCGGCGCTCGCAAAATCTAGGAGAAATAGTTTGACCATCGCGTTTATCGGCGCCGGTAATATGGCCATCAGCCTTATCCGAGGACTACTGAGCAATGGCATGAGCACCGCAGATCTAATCGCCGCTGATCCCAGTGATGTCCAGCGTGCTAACGCTAAGGGAATAGGCATACGCACTGAGGCGGATAACAACATCGCAATTAGCGAAGCCGACATAATCGTAGTGGCAGTAAAACCTCAGATCGCAGGTCAAGTGCTCAAATCCTTAAATACAATAAAGGGGACTCAACTGGTTATTTCGGTAGCCGCCGGGATTGGCCTTGAGAGCCTACAATCATGGCTCCCCGCGGGCCAACCGATTGTTCGCTGTATGCCAAATACCCCCGCTCTCGTAGGCGCGGGCATGACAGGGCTGTACGCAAATGAGCAGGTGAAGCCTGAGCATCGCGAAGCCGCTGAACGTGTACTGGAAGCTGCAGGCGCAGTAGTTTGGGTGCCGAGTGAGGGCTTACTAGACGCCGTAACCGCGGTCTCTGGCAGCGGCCCAGCCTATTTTTTCTTACTTATGGAATATATGGCAAAAACAGGCACGGCGTTGGGCTTAGACGCGGACACCAGCCGCATGTTAACGCTACAGACAGCCTTGGGCGCGGCGCTCATGGCGCAAAAGTCTACTGAGCCACTCGCCAACCTCCGCCAGAATGTTACATCACCAGGAGGGACAACCGAAGCGGCTATCAACACAATGCTAGCGCATGGTATGCCGGAAGCCATTGAATCGGCACTGCAGGCTGCCCAGCAACGCTCAATACAACTGGCGAAGGAATTTGGTAACCCATGATCGGACAATCCCTCTACGCCTTTATTGACTTGGCACTGCGTCTAGTGACGCTATTATTTCTGCTGCGTTTCTTGCTGCAAGCAGTTGACGCCGATCGTTTCAATCCGCTAAGTCAGGCCGTCGTGAAAGGCAGCGATCCTTTCACCCGACCATTGCGCTCGTTACTACCCAAGCTAGGCCGTTGGGATTTAGCGTCCCTTTTGCTGGCATGGGCTATGGGGGTGCTCTTTGTTTACACGGTCACGTTGGGCAGTGCTGATATCGTACAAGCACTGACCATCGGCGCGGTGCGCACCGCCTTGGTATGGGTGCAATTTTATTGGTGGTCGATCTTAATCGTCGTGGTGGTGAGCTTTATCAACCAGGGCTCTTACCACCCAGTAGTTGGGCTGCTCGACCAACTTCTTAATCCATTACTAGGACCGCTGCGAAATAACCTGCCAACGCTTGGGCCGTTAGACTTTTCACCGCTTATTGCTCTACTGTTGCTATCAATTTTACAAGACACGCTGCAGACCCTTTCTTACTCCCTATGAGCGTTAACGCCAAAGACAGTGTCGGCATCGTCACCCCGGCCAAGTTTCATCACCCACAGACGTTCACGCTGCAAAACGGCGACGAACTGCAGGGCTTCGAATTGGTCTACGAAACGTATGGGGAATTAAACGCCACAGCAACAAACGCTGTTTTGGTCTGTCATGCCNTATCCGGACACCACCATGCTGCTGGTTATCATGCCGACACGGATAGCAAGCCAGGCTGGTGGGATAATTGCATTGGCCCTGGCAAGGCTATGGACACCAACAAATTGTTTATTGTGAGTGTCAACAATCTCGGCGGTTGCCACGGCAGCACTGGCCCCGAGTCTGTTGATCCCGCCACCCGAGAAGCGTTCGGCGCTGAGTTTCCTCAGGTGGTTGTGAAAGACTGGGTTGCCAGCCAAGCACTGCTCGCCGACCACCTAAACATTAAGCATTTTCTCGCGGTTATCGGTGGCAGCCTCGGCGGCATGCAAGCTCTGCAGTGGAGTATTGATTTTCCGGACCGGGTACGCCACGTAGTTTTAATCGCTACAGCTCCGAAACTCACCGCGCAAAACATAGCCTTTAACGAGATTGCGCGACAAGCCATCACCTCTGACCCAGAGTACCGAAAAGGACGCTACCGACTGGAAAATACCAACCCTGACCATGGTCTTATGCTGGCACGCATGATCGGTCACGTGACCTACTTATCAGACGATGGCATGGCGGCCCGCTTTGGTCGCGAATTGAAGTCAGGCGATATCGACAAAGACGAGGATGTGGAATTTCAAGTAGAGAGTTATCTGCACCACCAAGGTCGCGCATTCACCCAGCGCTTTGACGCAAACACTTACCTGCTTATGACACGGGCACTGGACTATTTTGATCCGGCCCGGGACACCAACGACAACCTAGTTGCGACGCTAAGACATACGCGCGCGCGCTTCTTGGTCATGTCATTCTCGAGCGACTGGCGCTTTTCTCCTGAGCGCTCAAAAGAAATCGTCGACGCATTAATCGCCGCGGGCAAAGATGTAGCAGCAACCGTGATCGAATCGGAGCACGGCCACGATTCCTTCTTATTGCCAATANCCCGTTATACAGAGGCCCTGAGCGCTTATCTGAATCATGCGGTTACGCACACAGCTGAACCGGAGAGATAGTCGCTTATGCGTCCTGACTTAGAACTGGTTGCCAAACTGATTCAACCCAATTCCCGAGTTCTCGACCTTGGCTGCGGCGCTGGAGATCTACTGCAGCATTTGCAACAGCAAAAAAGCGTGATCGGCTATGGTCTTGATAAAGATGCGGAAAATATCCAGCTGTGTTTATCCAGAGGCGTAAACGTTATTGAACAAGACCTCGACGGCGGCTTAGGCAACTTCCAAGATGATGCCTTCGACATGGTCATCATGACCGATACCATTCAGGCTGTGCATCAGCCTCAACTGCTACTCCGGGAAATGCTTCGCGTTGGCCGCGAATGTGTCGTGACATTTCCAAATTTTGGTCATTGGCGCTGCCGCCTAAATCTGGCGGCTACAGGTAGAATGCCCGTGTCGAAACATCTGCCTCACCGCTGGTATGACACGCCGAATATTCATTTGTGCACGTTTAACGATTTCGAAGCGTTATGCGCAGAACTAAAAATGGCAATCCTGCAGCGCCGAGTCGTTGACCAGCGGCATAATGAACACTCATTGATCAATTTGGCGCCAAACTTGCTTGGCAGCTACGGTTTTTATCATCTGGGACGAACTCCATGACGCCACGCCTAAGACATCCATTCGCTAAATTTCTGCAACTCTGGGTTACAGCCATTGTGGGTNGTTTTTTCGCCCTCATCTGTGTTCCAGGCCATGCAGAGCAAGTGCACCGGTTTGCCGATCATGAAGTGCACTACATAATCATTCCCACCATGTTCCTCGAGTCTGAGATTGCAGATCAATACAATGTTGCGCGGGCGCGCAACCGAGCATTGATCAATGTGTCAATCCTAAACAGCGACAATCAAGCAATTACCGCAACTGTGATTGGCAGCAGCCGGAATTTACTGGGCCAGCGCCAATCTTTCGACTTTCGCCAAGTGCGCGAGGGCGATGCGATCTACTATCTCGCCGAATTGCTCCATTCCGACGAGGAACTGCACAGAATCACCCTCGATGTTGCATTAGCAACCGGTCAGCAAAGCCAAATTAAATTCAACCAGAAAATGTATTGGAAGAACTGATGCAGGTGATATTCGCCAGCGGCAATGCCGGCAAAGTAACCGAAATGCAGCAACTGCTGATGCCGGTAGGCATCGAGCTGAAAAGCTTGAAAGACTTTGGTTTAGACGGTGCTGAAGAAACCGCCACCACGTTTGTCGAGAACTCACTGATAAAATGCCGGGCGGCGTCACAGAAAACTAAATTGCCCGCAATTGCCGATGACAGCGGACTCGTAGTGCCTGCGCTAGATGGCGCACCAGGCGTATATTCAGCGCGCTACGCTGGCGCGAATGCCAGCGATGCCGAAAACAACAAGAAATTGCTTGCACAGTTGGCGCAATTTGACGACCGAGGCGCAGCCTTTTTTTGCTGCATGACGTACATGCAAAGCCCGACGGATCCAACGCCCATTATCGCCTTTGGCCAATGGCACGGCGAAATCCTCAGGCAGCCACAGGGCGCNGGTGGCTTCGGCTACGATCCGCTATTTTACGTAACGGAGCACGGCGCCACCGCGGCCGAATTGCCTGCCGATATAAAAAATCGACTGAGTCACCGAGGCATGGCCTGCCGAGCACTGTTGTCGCAGTTGCAAGACCGCAGCTAGCGCCATGCTGGACGGCGCGGGGCTATATATTCATTACCCTTGGTGTGTGAAGAAATGCCCCTATTGCGATTTTAATTCTCATCCCATCAAAGCCGAAGTCGATCAAGAAGCCTATTGCGCGGCACTGTTATCTGACTGGAGCGCGCAACACAGGCAAGGCGATCACTTCCACAGCGTGTTCTTCGGTGGTGGCACACCCAGCCTTATGCAGACTCAATACATAGAGAGACTGTTGTCGGTTCTACCCATCGACCCAAGGGCGGAAATCACACTAGAGGTAAATCCCGGCACCCATGAATATATGGACTTTCATGACAGCCGAAAATCTGGGGTGAATAGACTGTCGATCGGCGCCCAGTCATTCAACGACAANCAACTACAAACTCTAGGCAGAGTGCATCAAAGCGACGAAATTGTGCTTGCCTTCGACAAAGCCCGTGCGGCTGGCTTCGAGAATATTAATCTTGATGTGATGTGGGGCTTACCGGAACAGTCAGTAGATGAGGCTTTACAGGATCTGCAACGCGCCATCGAATTACAGCCAGAGCACCTATCTTGGTATCAGCTGACAATCGAAGCAAAAACCGAATTCGCTCGACGCACCCCAATATTGCCAGTAGAGCAAACAGCCTATGACATCGAAACAGCAGGCCTAGAATTGCTGGCGAAAAACGGCTTTCGCCGCTACGAAATTTCTGCGTTTGCACAATCAGGTCAGCAATGCGAACACAATTTAAATTATTGGCAATTTGGTGACTATCTCGGACTCGGGGCCGGTGCGCACGGCAAACGCTCTTCGAACGACCTCGATGGGGATGCCGAGCAACCGATACGCGTCAGCAAAGCCAGCCAGCCCCGCTTGTACTTGGCAGACCCTCGTGCATCGACAGAGCGATCCATCGATGCGGAAGCCATGGTTGTGGAATTCATGATGAATGCACTGCGCTTGGTTGACGGTGTTGAATGGACGTTGCTCGAGCAACGCACAGGCTTAACCAGGGGCGATTTAGAACCGCAATGGTCACGACTAGAGGCGAGCGAGCTGGTGACTGNCGAGCGCTGCGGCACAACCCCAAAAGGCCTGCGCTATCTCGACTCAATCCTAGAGGGGTTTATTTAGCGGCGTGCTGACTTTCGTAAAGCAAATCGCGAATCGCATGGCCAAGTCGTTCGCCTCTAGCTTCAAATTTGGTGGTTCCCCGGGTCGCGGCCGTTTGCTCGTCGGCCCTACGCACGCGATCATCTATTAATTTAAATCCTTCGACAGTGGAGAATTGCTCAACCATCCACTCCCCATAAGGCGCCCAATCCGTAGCCAGCCGGACAAATGCCCCCGGCTTCGTCACTCTATGTAATTGAGCGAGAAATTCAGGCTGGATCAAGCGACGTTTAAAGTGCCGTTTCTTCGGCCAAGGGTCAGGAAAAAAGATACGGACTTCATCAAGTCCATGCTCAGGTAAAGCCGCCAGTACCTGCTGTGCCGGCTGATCTATTAGCCCTACATTGGTCAATTGCCGGCTGTGCAGGCGCGTCAGCATTGCGCCAATGCCAGGCTGGTAAAGCTCAACACCACACAGGTACCAAGACGACTGCTGGCTCGCCCAGTCAAGTAATTCGGCACCCATACCAAAACCGATTTCCATACCGACCGGCCCCGAACGATGCTGAAGGTCTTGGGGCGAGATTCGATAGCGCTCGAGCAGGCTGGCATAGGCCCGCGACTGTGCCGCAGTAAAACGGCCGCGCCGTCTGATATAGCTGAACGCCTGTTCCGGCGAATTCGCCTTATCGATTATGGATTCGGGGGATTCGGGCATACGAAAGTGCTAGTTCTGAGCAGAAATACCAGCATAAATCATGGCCGCCCATCCCACCATTAAGCACAGCCCGCCTAGCGGAGTAACGGGACCGAGCCATGTCGTGGAGGTCAATATCAGCACGTAAATGCTGCCGCTGAACAGAACAACGCCGGCCAAGAAAAACGCACCGGCGTAGCGCAGGGGGGCNGGGCCGGATTGTAGAAGCCATACACCAACGACAAGGAGTGCGATCGCGTGGATAAGTTGATAGTGCACCGCCGTCTGCCAACTACTGAGCTGACTCGGGTCTAGCCGATCACGCAACCCGTGCGCACCAAACGCACCCAAAGCTGCCCCAAGCAAGCCATACAAGCTGCCAACGGCAAGAAAAACTTTAGCCCACACGGTTCCTACTGGTCAGCGATTGCCAGTTTTAGCTTTTTCATCGCATTCTTTTCTAACTGTCGAATGCGCTCAGCCGATACGCCATATTCATCAGCCAACTCGTGCAGAGTAGATTTGGCATCACTTAACCAGCGCTGCTGCAAGATGTCGCGGCTGCGTTCATCCAGTTTCGCAAGCCCTTCGCTCAGCCGCAGGCTAACATCACGTTGTGAATCAGCATCAGCAACCAAATCTGCAGGATCAAGCGCCGCCGACGCCAGAAAATGCACCGGCGCTGACACGGTATCATCATCAGTTGCGTATCCGTCAAAGGCCATATCACTGGCACTCAACCGCCCTTCCATGCGATTCACTTCTTCGGCAGTTACACCTAAATCNTGTGCGATCGCCTTTGTCTCTTCAGCGCTGAGCCACGAGAGTGACCGCTTCGCACCGCGCAAATTGAAAAACAACTTTCGCTGAGCTTTAGTCGTAGCGACCTTAACAATGCGCCAATTACGCAGNATGTATTCGTGCATCTCGGCCTTAATCCAATGCACTGCAAAGGAAATGAGTCGTACGCCCACGGAGGGATCAAAGCGTTTTACCGCCTTCATCAAACCCACATTGCCTTCTTGGATCAGATCCGCATGCGGCAATCCATACCCCTGNTAGGTACGGGCAAGGTGTGCGACAAAACGCAGGTGGCACAACACGAGTTGCCGTGCGGCATCGAGATCACCATCGTTGTAGAATTTTTCAGCCAACGCCCGCTCTTCCGCAGGCTCAAGTATCGGAAATTGGCTAACCGTTCGCAGGTAGGCGTCGAGATCTGCTCCTGGAGAGATGCTCGGCATGGTCATAATGTTCGTACTCATGTGATACTTCCGGTAACACTTTGGNTCTATATTAGCACTCTCTCTAGCCGAGTGCTAATATCTTTTCACTGAACATTAATAATGCCTTCAACGCTCCGCTGGAGCACTAATACGCCATTTCTTGAACGCCACGGATGCGCTGGCGGACCGCCAACCGGGCGCCGGTAACGCCCAATACAATTCCCACCCCAAGTAATGTCGCTAGAAAGACCCCCCCAAATCCTTGCACATACACAGGAATGTCATAACTGCCCAGCAATTCGGTCAATGGCGCTTCGATCGCGGTTAAGGCGATTGCCAGCAACATTGCAGCGACGACCGCGCCACCCAACCCATAAAATACCCCAAAATATAAAAATGGCCGCCGAATCTGCGCTCGGGTGGCGCCGACCAAACTCAATACACGCAACTCCTCCAAGCGGCTNTCTATTGCTAATCGCACAGACGCGGCAGTAACCAAAACTGCGCCGAGCCCAAACAGGACACCAAGAATCACACCCAAGCGCTCAACCAACTGAGTCAAACTGCGTAGTCGTTCGAGCCATGTACGCTCAATAACAACATCGTCTACGTGGTCAGTGCGCAGAAGCTCTTCACGCAATGCGGAGAGGGTTTCCAGCGTTACTTCACTGGTAACAGACACCTGTAGCGATGCGGGCAGAGGATTGTCAGACAGCATTTCCAACGCCGCAGTCAAACTGCTGGAATCGGCGCTTGCGGCCATAAATTCCTGTAATGCGTGATCCGCATCGGTCAACTGCGTGGCTGATACCGATGGAGATCGCCGCAGCAATTCTTGAACAGCCGTCAAGTGGTCGGCCTCGGTTCCGACCACAAAGTACACACTGAGACCGGGTTGGCCCTGCCAACCATCGTCCAACGCAACAAAATTTAATTGCGCAAGGCGCAAGGCTGCAGGCAACGCCAATGCAATACCAACCAGCAACCAGACAAACAAACTGCTGCCCAGTCGAAGACTCACAAACTCAAGGGTTTCGGCGATCGCACGTCGATGATCCGAGGCCCAATCGCGTAAACGGAATGATGGCGCCGGCCAGCGCTTACCTCTATCTACTCGGGGTTTACGGGCCACCTGGGACTCCACTGGCTTCTGCTATCCGACCTGCGACCAAATTCAGAACTGGCATTTGCAGGGACTCAATCAAACCGATGTCGTGACTGGCGATTAAAACNGTGGTGCCCAATTCGTTAAACCGGCAAAAGAGCTCCATAACACTGCGCGCCAAATCTGGATCAAGATTACCCGTGGGTTCGTCTGCCAACAGTATCTTCGGTCTGCCGACAACCGCTCGAGCAATACCGACTCGCTGCCGCTCACCAGTAGACAATTGGCTNGGCATCAAATGCTCTTTGCCGAGCAACTCAACCCTGCCCAATGCCCCGCGTACCCGGCTAGACACCTCTCTTTCCCTAAGGTGACTAATACGTAACGGCAGAGCAACATTGTCAAAGACGCTGTGCTGAAGAAGCAGATTGTGATCCTGAAATACCACACCCACCTGGCGCCGGTACCATGGCATTCGCCGTGCACCTAGGCGACCGATATCGACCTCATCAACATGAATGTGCCCGCGGGTNGCCGCTTCAGCCCCTATCAGCAATCTTAAGAACGTACTTTTACCGGCGCCAGAATGACCAGTTAAAAAGGTCATCGATCCCGAAGCAAACTCTGCGCTGATCTCTGATAGCGCTTCCCGACCATTCTCGAAACGCTTGGTAACGCGCTCAAAGATAATACTGCTCAAAACCGATTCTCATTTTCTGTATCAGATGCTAACAACGCTTGAACAAATTGGTCNGCTGCAAATGGCCGCAAATCATCCTCGCTCTCGCCCACCCCGANAAAATAGATCGGCAATTCAGGAACATCCGAAGCTGAAGCACTTTGCGAGATCGCAAAGACCACACCTGCCTTGGCCGTGCCATCTAATTTAGAAACCACTAAACCGGTAACGCCGACCGCCTCATGAAATAAATCAACCTGACTCAAGGCGTTTTGGCCGACCCCCCCATCAAGAACCAAGACGACCTCGTGCGGCGCCTGCGGGTCAATACGCTCAACCACGCGACGAACTTTAGCAAGCTCATCCATCAGTTGGGTTTTCGCTTGTAAGCGCCCTGCAGTATCCACGAGTAAAACGTCGACCCCACGCGCCCGCGCTGCCTGCACCGCATCGAATACAACGGACGCTGCATCGGAGCCTTGGGATTGAGCAATCACCGGCACGCCGTTGCGCTGACCCCAGGCTTGAAGTTGTTCCACCGCTGCCGCGCGGAAAGTGTCTCCAGCAGCCAGCATGACACTCCGGCCCTCTGCCATTAATCGTTTTGCCAGTTTGCCAATCGTCGTGGTTTTGCCCACGCCATTTACACCTACGAAAAAGATCACCTGAGGTGTTCCAGATCCCAGTAGGAAGGGCTTTTCAAGGCCACGCAAGCGCTCCACCATAAGCTCGCGCAGCGCTTGATAAAGTGCGTCCATATTCGCCAGTTGTTTGCGTGAGACCTGCGCCGTGAGCTCATCGATAATGCTCTTGGTCGCCTCAACTCCAACATCCGTGGTGAGTAGGGCCGTTTCCAGATCGTCCAACGCTTCAGTGCTAATCTCTTTTTCACCCAGCAGCAGATTACCCACGCCGGTAGCGAGCTGATTGCGAGTTTTGGCCAATCCGCTGCGCAACCGCCCGAAAAAGCGCTGCTCATCTGCCGAAGCTCTATCATCATGGGTCATCGCTATTGCGCTCCAAAATAATCGGGCATGAGATCTGTCCCTGTCGTGCTTTGAACTCGCACATTCTATAATGACTCGTCTATGAAGTACGCTAAAACCGCCGGTAGTAACGCACATTAGTCGTTCAGCTAAAGATCGCCAGCAAAAGGTGCGCATAATCAGCGGCGCTTGGCGCAGTCGTACGCTGCGCTTTCCAGACGCCAGCGAGCTGCGTCCAACGCTCGGTAGAACGCGCGAAACCCTATTTAACTGGCTTCGGCCTGAATTAGCGGGCGCCAAGTGTCTCGACCTATTTGCCGGATCTGGCGCGTTAGGATTTGAAGCGGCCTCTAACGGTGCGCAAGCCGTAACCTTCGTCGAGTCAAGCCAACCAGCCGCAACAGCCTTATTAGCGAATATTCAGACGCTNGGCGCGAAGAACTGCCAAGTTGCACATACGCGCGCTGACCGCTTTGTTGAATCCGCCGTGAGCCCCTTCGACATCATCTTTTTAGACCCNCCCTACCAACAACCCGAATTGCTAGAGCACGCCTTAAGCGCATTGTTTGAACGTGCGCTAATTAAAGGCTCCGTGTACCTTGAAGCATCGAGCGGAGAAATGCTGTTGGAGCTGTGTGCGCGTTTTCAGCTGAGCGTANAAAANACCACTCGCGCAGGCGCGACATCCAGCGTTTTAGCCTCCGGTTAGCAAGTTGCGACAGATGGGGTGCGCAGCTACCATCCGCTCCTCCTATGGAAGCAACCAACCAGGTAATCCTGCTGAGGGGCAGCACCAAATATGAGCAAAAATATCGTCGTTTATCCCGGTTCATTTAATCCAATCACTAATGGACACACCGACCTGATCGATCGCGCATTGCACTTATTCGATCATGTGATTCTTGCCATAGGCACCTCCGCTCAAAAAGATCCTAAGGTTGCTCTAGCCGAACGCATCGCACTGTGCCAGGACGTCGCCAAGCAATATGATGACCGAGTGTCGGTTGAGGGGTTTAACACGCTCCTAGTGGATTACGTCGCCTCCAAGGGCGCGCGCTTTATACTGCGCGGACTCAGAAGCGTCACGGACTTTGATTACGAGTTCCAAATGGCCGATATGAATCGCTCACTGGCACCGGATGTCGAATACGTGTTTTTGCCAACATCCAAAGATTGCTCTTTCATTTCTTCAACGTTGGTGCGAGAAATTGCGGCTATGGGCGGCGACATTTCGCAATTCGTCGACCCCAAGGTCGTCGCAGCACTGGCCAATAAAGAGGGNCAAACCTAAAGGAGGCTAGCGCCAACCACTGGCCTTTTGGCATTTGGGGCAATACACCGTAGCGCGCTGGCCTAACACCATACCTTTAAGCAGAGACGAGCAGACCCGACAGGGCTCACCCGCACGGCCGTAGACATTCAGGCTTTGGCGGAAATAACCTGGTTGACCGTCGGAACCGACAAAATCCCTCAACGTAGTGCCCCCAACCTGAATGGCACGCGCCAAAATCTGTGAAATATGTGATGCCAGTCGCTCGTACCCCACGCGCGTAACTCGGCCGGCCTGTACCGTCGGTCTAATGCCGGCACTAAACAGCGCTTCTGCTGCGTAGATATTGCCAACACCGACTACAACCTTGCTGTCCATGATGTGNTTCTTTACNGCGATGCGGCGGCGCCGCGCCTGCTGAAATAGATGCTCACCCGAAAAGTCATTACCCAGCGGTTCGGGACCTAGGTCAGCCAAAAGCCAATGCTCAGCAGGNTCAGCCTTGTAAAAGTGAAAGCTACCAAAACGTCTGGGGTCGTTGTACCGCAGGCAATGGCCNGAATCGAACTGTAAATCAATGTGGTCGTGGGTTTTGACCGCNGCTTTGGCATCCACCAAGCGGAGACTGCCAGACATGCCCAAATGCACAATGAGAGTNCCAATGGGTGTGGTAATAAGGAGATATTTTGCGCGTCGACCAACATGNGAAATCTGCTGGCCNACCAANGCTTGCGGAACCTGCGCAGGCCAGCGCAGNTTTTTATTTCGAACCACTACCGCTGCNATGGTTTCTCCNACGANAAAGGGCTCTATGCCCCGCTTGGTTGTTTCAACCTCGGGGAGTTCAGGCATGCGCCCTACTTAATTTTGCCTTCCTTGTAGATAACATGCTTGCGCACNACGGGATCGTATTTCTTNATTTCCATCTTATCTGGAGTGTTTTTCTTATTCTTNTCGGTTGTATAGTAGTGGCCGGTGCCCGCACTTGATACTAATTTGATTTTATCGCGCATGGTTCTGTCTTCCGTATANTCGAATACTGAGTGNATTGCCGCCGANCTAAACTTTCTGCCCAGCAGCGCGCATATCTTTGAGCACCTCATCGATGCCCTTCTTNTCAATAATGCGCATNCCGTTCGANGAAACCCTTAGCTTTACATAACGTTTCTCTGTCTCCACCCAAAAACGATGATAATGCAAGTTTGGTAAAAACCTTCGCTTNGTCTTGTTTTGCGCGTGGCTGACGTTATTGCCCGTCATCGGCCGTTTGCCTGTGACCTGACATACCTGAGACATGGTCGTACCCCAAAAATTTGAGGCGCGTTTATACCAGAGGTGCCCTTTAACAGCAACAGCGGCACTACAACAGGCCTCTTTGAGCAAAGGAAACGCAGGCTCCAGCGGCCACCACAATGTGGTCCAATACTCNAATATCCACCTGNTCTAGCAACTCAACAAGTCGCCTGGTCAAATGAATATCGGCCTGGCTCGGTTCGGGCGAACCTGAGGGGTGGTTATGCGCCAGCACCACCGCAACGGCATTGATTTCAATTCCGCGCCGCAACACTTCTCGCGCATGCACATGAGCCCGATCCACGGAACCGCGAAACAGCACCTCAAAGGAGATCAGNTGATTGCGCGCATTTAGGAACAAACANGCAAATGTTTCTCGAGATTCATGCCCGATGCGCCTGCGCAGAAATCGTGAGACCGANGCCGAGTCGGCAAACTGATCAGCANGGGCCAACTCATGTTCAACGTCGCGCAGGCTCAATTCTTGAATTGCCTTNATCACCGAGGCCTTTGCCGAGCCCACCCCATAACATTGCAGCAGCTGAGGCATTGGTGCCGACAGTAAACCGCCNATACCGCCAAACTGTTTTAGCAGCCTTCTTGCCATTGCAACCGCGTCTTCGCCCGCAACTCCCGAGCCAAGGCAGACGGCCAGCAATTCCGCATTGGCCAGCGCCTCCGCCCCTTCGTGAATGAGCCGATAGCGCGGCTGCTCTTGCAATTGCCAGCTTGCAATTGATNCAGACTGNGGGGAATGCGGTTCCCTGTTANGGCANTCNCCGTTAAGCTCGCGCCCTANGATCGATGCATCTTTGTTATCGTCTGCTGNTTTCATTAATNCTCANATTGCAAGAACTGCAAAAGGTGTCCTATGAGCCGGCTAGAAGGCCAAAACATACTGCTTGGAATTACCGCCGGTGTCGCTGCGTATAAGACACCTGCACTTGTGCGAGCACTGCGCGCCGAGGGCGCAGAAGTAAATGTGGTGATGTCCGCCAATGCCCATAANTTTGTGACGCCAACAGCTCTACAGGCGGTTGCAGGCCATCCGGTGCGCGATGACCTTTGGGATCCTAACGCAGAGGCGTCAATGGGACACATCGAACTGGCCCGCTGGGCGAATCAAATCCTTATTGCNCCGGCCACCGCTAATTGCATTGCCGCGTTGGCCCATGGTCAGGCATACGACTTACTGACCACACTGTGCNTAGCGACCGACGCTCAGGTGCTGGTCGCTCCGGCAATGAATCAGCGGATGTACCTACATGCCGCAACACAACAAAACCTNCGCGCTTTGCAAGGCTTTGGCTATCGCGTGATACCACCTGATGATGGGGAACAGGCCTGCGGGGAATACGGGCCGGGCCGCCTGCCCGATCCGAGCACCCTGATTAGTGCGTTAGATCAGTCTGGTATGGCACCAGAAGCGGCAGCGATAGTGAAGAATCTGAACATCATGATTACCGCGGGGCCAACGCAAGAAGCCATCGATCCAGTGCGCTTTATTTCCAATCACAGCTCTGGCGTGCAGGGCTTAAGTCTGGCCGAAGTCGCCGCCTCTGCTGGTGCCCANGTAACNTTAATCGCTGGACCTGGGGTGCCCGAGAGCAGCGCGTCGATCGAGCGGCACAATGTCGTGAGTGCTGCAGACATGCATGCCGCTGTGCATGGCCNGCTGGAAAATATCGATCTTTTNATTGGCGTCGCTGCAGTAGCGGATTATCGGGTGGCCGAGGCGGCTGAACAAAAGATCAAAAAAAATCCTNCAAATGAGGAGCATCTGGATCTGCGCTTAGTCGAAAACCCTGACATTATCGCCAGCGTCGCCGCAAGTGCCCATGACGTTGTGGTTGTGGGTTTTGCCGCAGAAACTCAGGACACATTGAACCACGCAAGAGCAAAACGCCAACGTAAAGGTCTTCACGCCATCATCGTTAATGATGTTTCGGATTCGAGCATCGGCTTTAATAGCCCAAACAATGCGACCACATTTATCTGTGACCACGCAGAGGTGTNTTTCGAGCGCCAGAGCAAGAANGACATGGCCACCAAGCTGCTGCAACAAATCGCCAAGACTTTGGGCGAACAGTTAACTAACGGTAANNCCCCTCATAGGAGCTNAATTTTTCACCATGCACACNCCCGACTTCACGCCGACGCCATTAGATGCNCTGGAACTGGATTCAGGTATTTTTCGCGCCTACGACATTCGCGGTATCACCACGACCAACCTGACAGATCANATTTGCTATTGGATCGGCAGAGCTTTCGCGGCCCAAGCCATTAGCCAATCCCAGCACACCGCGGCTGTCGGTCGCGACGGGCGCTTATCAAGCCCGGGTATAGAGCGGGCNTTGAGTCAGGGCTTGGTTGACGGCGGAATGCACGTTATCACTGTGGGGCAGGTGCCGACGCCTGTTCTTTACTTTGCGACGCACGCACTGGAGACCGGGACCGGCATCATGATTACCGGTAGCCACAATCCACCGGAATACAACGGTCTGAAAATGATGATNGGCGGCACAACTCTGGCTGAAGAGCTNATTCANGGCTTGTACCAACGACTGCAAGACAACGACCTNAGCCANGCCGACGGTTCACTTGAGACAACGGATTTGTCCGATCAATACATCGCTGCTGCGCTCGCAACAACAACGCTGACTCGCCCCCTCAAAGTAGCCGTTGACTGCGGCAATGGCGTAGCCGGAGAGCTCGCGCCAAAGCTCATTAAGGCTATGGGTTGCGAGGTCATNCCGTTGTTTTGCGAAATCGACGGCAACTTTCCAAACCACCACCCGGACCCCGCTGAACCTGAAAATCTGCAAGACTTAATTGCAGCGGTNAAAAACGAAAAAGCCGATATCGGCCTAGCNTTTGANGGCGATGGCGATCGCCTCGGCGTNATTACGCCAACGGGCGAAATCATNTGGCCCGATAAAATGATGATGTTATTCGCTCAGGACATTNTTGNTCGTAACCCAGGCACCCCNGTGATTTTCGATGTGAANTGCAGTAAGCACCTGGAGCGAATTATNAGCGAAGCGGGTGGCGAAGCCATCATGTGGAAGACCGGGCACTCGCACATAAAAGCTAAAATCAAGCAAACCGAGGCGGCACTGGCCGGCGAATTCAGTGGGCATATATGTTTTGGCGAACGTTGGTACGGTTTTGATGACGCCCTGTACACCGCTGCTAGACTGCTTGAACTGCTGAGCCAAACCGAACTAAACGCCGATTCACTGTTCGCCCAATACCCAGTGACATTTAGCACCCCTGAAATCAAGATTCACACCACGGAAACAAGAAAGTTTGAAGTCATGGACGCGTTGGTTGCGAACAATGGATTCAGCGACGGCCGCTTGACCGCAATCGATGGCATTCGAGTGGATTTTGATGACCGATGGGGTTTGATTCGGCCCTCGAATACCAGCCCAGTGTTGTCGCTGCGATTTGAGGCAGACAGTGCAGAAGCGTTAGAGCGCGTCCAAGATGAATTCCAAGCTGAGTTGAGTGCGGTGGACAACACGCTAAGCTTTCGATGAACATACCATTATGAAAACCGACACCAGCGCGACCACGGCTCAGATTCTTACCGAGGCCTTACCCTATATCCAAAAATTCCATGGCCAGACCGTTGTTATCAAATACGGCGGCAATGCCATGATCGACGAGCGGTTAAAAAATAACTTTGCTCGTGATGTCGTGCTTATGAAATTAGTTGGCATAAATCCAATTATCGTCCACGGCGGCGGCCCCCAAATCGGCGACTTATTGCACAAACTTGGCATTGAATCTAAGTTTGTCGGCGGTATGCGGATCACCGACGCAGACACTATGGACGTGGTGCAGATGGTGCTTGGCGGGCTAGTAAACAAAGAAATCGTGTCGCTGATCAACACGCATGGCGGCCGCGCCGTTGGCATTACAGGCAAAGACGGCGGCCTATTAAAAGCGCAAAAACTGTCCACCCATACCGTGGATAAGGACACCGAAGAATTCGTCGATATAGGGCAAGTGGGGGAGGTTACTGAGGTCAATGTCGACGTCCTCGAAACGCTGACCGAGTCGCAGTTCATTCCAGTCATCGCGCCAATCGGTGTCGGTGGAGACGGCGAGTCCTATAATATCAACGCGGACATTGTTGCCGGCAAGGTCGCGGAGGCCCTAGTTGCCTCTAAGCTCGTCTTACTCACCAATACGCCTGGCATCCTCGATGCCGAACAAAACACGCTATCTGGCTTGTCTAAGGCGGACGTGGAGTCGTTGATCAGCGAGGGCATCATCAACGAAGGCATGCTGCCAAAGGTTGAATGCGCACTCAGCGCGGTGTCTAGCGGAGTGCAAAGCGTGCAGATTATAGACGGCCGCGTGCCTCATGCTCTGTTATTAGAAATTTTTACCGACAGCGGCGTCGGCACGCAAATCCTCGCTGATGGCTAAATCCGGCCGACGTCAGGAGATCCTGCGAGAACTTGCCGCTATGTTGCAGGCAAATCCAGGAGGGCGGATCACCACAGCTGCGCTCGCCCAACAGGTCGGCGTCTCCGAAGCGGCCCTATATCGTCACTTTCCAAGCAAGGCGAAAATGTTAGACGGGCTTATCGAATACGCCGAGCTAACGCTGTTCAATCGTATCGGCCAAATCATGCAAGAACAGGACAGCGCAAAACTACGTTGCCATGACATCGTGCTTCTACTGATCACCTTTGTCGAACGCAATCCTGGTTTCGCGCGATTGTTTACAGGCGACGCGCTACAGGGCGAAACCCACCGATTACGCAATCGCGTTTGCCAATTACTGGATCGCATCGAGACGCAGCTGCGCCAGATTCTGAGGGAGCACCGTGCACAGCAGCCTGCGCTGCCCAACTACCAAGTGAATGCG
>PAFJ01000057.1 GCA_002704325.1 Gammaproteobacteria bacterium
GCGGTCTGCATGCTGCTTGATGAACTGCGCAAACGCCTCTGGAGGACACCCCAGATCAAGCGAGCACTCGGCCTGCAATGTGGGCATAAACACCTGCTTTTCCGGCGATAGAATTTTCGCTGTTTCACCCATAAAGCGGACACCCGAAACAATCAAGGTCTGAGCTGAGTGGTCGCGTCCAAACCGCGCCATTTCCAACGAGTCGGCAACACAGCCGCCGGTCTCCTCAGCTAATTCTTGAATGTCGCCATCCACGTAGTAATGGGCGACCAAAACCGCGCCCAGGGCCTTCAGTTGCGCTGTTATCTGTTGCTTCAGCTGGCGCCGCTCGTCCTCTGGCAAAGCCAAGCTGGGCACTAGCGGCACTTGCTCAGGAGTTAGGGTGTAGTCTTTGAGGGTAGGCTGGGTCATGCTGCTGATAGTTGTTCGATCGATGGGCAAATACTAGGGTCATCGGCAAGCAATTGCTAACATCTCTGCCCCAATCTTTCTGCAGTTCCAATTGGACACCGTATGCCTGCTTCGATACTTTTTCTGATATCCGACTACGCGTCGGAGACCGCANCNAACGACAACCATATTCGACTGCCCACAGCTTTTACCAACTGTGGCTGGACTGTACACNNCGGGGCGCCCGANCGACTTACGCTGAATCCAGATGGCCTCTTTATTGACGGTTTTGCTTTGCACCAGGCCGATCTCATTTGGCCNCTAGGATTTGGACCCCGACAGAGTTTTCTCGATCGCGCGCATTTACTCCGCCAACTCCCCCAAGAAAAATTGATCAACCCGATCGCGGAACAAGTGCTCGGCCATGGCAAAGCCCAGTGGCTGGAATACTCACCACCAACCTTTGTCAGTAACGACGCTAAATATCTACAAACCATGGCGGCAGAACACGGTGGGGATTGGGTCCTCAAGCCACTTGCAGGCAGTTATGGTCGGGATGTGCATCAAGTGCAATCAAGCCAATCCAGTGCAATTTACCAACTTATGCGCGACCAACCAGAGATCTATTTCGCGTTGCAGCGTTTTATCCCTGAAATTATTCACGGCGAGGTACGAACACTGGTTGCGGGTGGCAAAATCATTGGCAGCTATCGACGCCTGCCGCAAAACGGAATTCGCGCCAATCTATCGGCCATGGGTAAGGCCGTGCCCGTACTAGATAAGGAGATCAACACCGAACTGGTCCAGAAGGTGCTTTTGGACCTNC
Source organism: Gammaproteobacteria bacterium (assembly GCA_002704325.1). Classification (GTDB taxonomy): domain Bacteria; phylum Pseudomonadota; class Gammaproteobacteria; order Pseudomonadales; family Azotimanducaceae; genus UBA4421. The sequence continues at coordinate 1,217 of PAFJ01000057.1, forward strand.
AACGCCGCCGTATTGGTTATGCAGCAATAGACACAGTGGACGAGTTTTTAATGGAGGTTAACCTCGTTAACCCGGGCGGACTCGGAACCCTGTGCACACTCTATCAACGCAATTTCGGTGAGCACGTGGTCCAAGCTGTCGCCGCCCAGCACAACCTTTAGCGATCGACGCTATGGTGTGCCGCCATCCACCCTTATAACGGTGCCGGTAGTAAAGCTCGCCGCATCACTGGCGAGGTAAAGCGCCGCACCAACAATTTCTTCAGGCTGCCCCCCACGACCCAACGCTAAATTTTTCTTCGCGCCTTTTTCAAACATTTCCATGTCCCATGCTTTAGCAATATCCGTCAAGAATGGTCCAGCGGCAATGCAATTCACCCGCACAGAAGGCCCTAGCGCAAACGCGTAGGAGCGCGTCAAAGCATTCAGCCCGGCCTTCGCTGCCCCATAGGGTTCAGAATTCGGCGACGGGTTTAACGAGGCGGTGCTGCTGATGTTGATGATCGAACCGCCAGATCCAGCGGCCATACGCTCTCCAACCAGCGCCATGAGTCGAAACGGCCCCTTCAGGTTTACCCCAACAACTTTATCGAAAAGCTCCTCCGAAACATCTGCAAGCTTATCGTAGAGCGGCGACATGCCGGCGTTATTGATTAAAATATCGACCTTGCCAAATCGCTGATAGGCCGCTTCTACCAAGCCGTCGAGGGCGTCCCACTGCCCAACATGGCAACCATAGGCCAGCGCCTGGCGCCCCATAGCAGATATTTTATTCGCCACTTCCTCGCACGCATCTGCCTTGCGACTGGTAACCACCACATCAGCCCCACGAGCAGCCAACGCCAATGCCATCGCTTGACCTAAGCCGCGACTGCCGCCCGTAACCAAGGCAACCTTTCCTGAAAAATCTAATAGCTGATCCAATTTAATCTCCCTGGGCAACCCAAACTCAGTTGTCACTGTGACACAAGCTTTACCACCGCTTCTACCCATTTTCAGAGACATGTCGAGCATCTCAGCAAGATGCTAAGCTACTCATCTGACGGGCTTTGCGTTGACGCACTGGTCCAATATCAAGCAGAGGAGGACCCTATGGGGATGTTAGATGGAAAAGTAGCTTTAGTGACCGGGGCCGGTGGCGGCCTTGGGCGAGCACACGCTTTGTTGCTGGCACACGAAGGTGCGCAGGTTATCGTTAACGACTTGGGTGGCTCCCGTGATGGTACTGGCGCCAGCAGTTCTATGGCCGATGGCGTCGTCGACGAAATCAAGGCCGCAGGCGGTGAAGCAACGGCGCACTATGGCTCTGTTACGAGTCGCGACGACGCTGAAAGCATGGTCCAATGCGCCGTCGATACCTATGGCAAAATCGACATCCTAATTGCTAATGCCGGCATCCTGCGCGATAAATCGTTTAAAAACATGGACGATAATATTTGGGACGTCGTTATCGACGTCCACTTGCGCGGCACTTACTTGGTAACAAAAGTGGCATACGACACCATGTTGGAACAGGGTCAGGGTGGCAGAATCATCATGACCAGCTCTACGTCAGGCCTTCTGGGTAATTTTGGCCAAACCAATTACGGTGCCGCTAAAGCGGGCATTGCCGGTTTCATGCGTTGTCTGTGGTTGGAGGGATTGAAGTACGGCATCACCGTAAACGTGCTCGTACCCACAGCCACCTCACGGCTAACCACGGATATCCTACCTGAGGAGGTTCAGGACAGCTTCCCACCCGAGGCAGTTTCCCCTCCTGTTGTATGGTTATGCACTGACGANGCTAAAGACGTNAGCGGCCGACANTGGTTGGTGGCTGGCAACAATGTCTCTATNCTGAGTTGGCAGGTGACGCCTATCGCTNANAGATCNTTGGANGAGGGNACCTGGGACGTTGCCGATATTGGGGAAAAAATACTCGCCAGNAAGGACACGTGGCCGCCCGTCAACCCACTGCGCGGCAGCTGAGAGTCCATACGCAGGCAACCAGACAATAATAGACAACGGGAGTGAAAACACATGAACTTTGGTTTTACTGAGGAGCAAAANCTCCTTCGAGACCAGGTAGAGCGCTTCATGCAGGACACCTGCCCNATGACGCGAGTACGTGAGCTNNGCAGCNCNGGNGGCTTTGACGCGGCCCTNTGGAAGCAGATCGGNGATCTTGGATGGCTNGGCTTNTTGATACCCGAAGCCTACGGTGGTTTAGGCTTAAAGTGGATNGACCAAGTCGTAGTATTNGAGGCCGCCGCTACCGGTTTATGCCCACTACCTATCGCGTCCCACGCATTAGCCAGCACCGCGGTGCTNGCNTGCGCCAGCGACGAACAAAAAAGTCGCTGGNTACCNCTTATGGCCAGCGGCGAAGCGNTATGCACTCTGGGCCTATATGACGANGCCAACTGGATAGATCCTTCNGCAATNNCAGCAACGGCCAAAGCCAACGCCGACGGTTACGTTCTCAGTGGCACAAAACCCTTTGTCAATGACGCCAGCAATGCCANCTACTTGCTGCTTGCGGTGCAAGGGCCAGAAGGCTTAGCGCTGGCAGCAGTCAGCAAGGACGAGGTGCGTATAACCCCGCAACCGACGATGGACAGCACCAAGCCAATGGCCAGTGTCGACCTCGATGGGGTAGCGATTAATGCCGAAAGCCTGCTTGCTATGACCACCGAACAGTTNTCTTACCTAACCGATTGCGGCGCCCTTGCTGTAACCGCTGAGATGGTAGGGGCGGGAGATTCGATTCTTAACTTGACCAGCGATTACGCCAAGCAGCGTATTCAATTCGGTAAACCCATTGGCCAGTATCAGGGTGTAAAGCATCGCCTTGCCGATATGTACGTCGACTTAGAGAGCTACCGTTCTCTATGCTATTTCGCCGGGTGGTGTGCCGATGACGACCCCAAAGAACTGGCGCGGGCTGTTTCTCTGGCCAAAGGCTACGCCTCTGACGCTTTCAATCAGATTGGCATTGACGGTGTTGGGTTGCATGGCGCGATTGGTTTTACCGCCGAATACGATGCACAACTGTTTCTAAAACGCTCGAAGTGGGCTCGTCCAATGTTCGGCGACTCTGATTTTCACCTTGACCGCGTTGCTAGTTTAGGAGGCCTATAATGGATTTTGATTACACCGTAGAGGAAAACGCTTTTCGCGAGGAAGTACGAAACTTCATCAGTGACAACTTACCGCCGAAAAAAGAACGAGATAAAAACTTCCTTAACACTTGGCTAGAAAAAGTGCGGGCCAAAGGTTGGGTGGGCTTCTCTTGGCCGAAAGAATTCGGCGGTAGCGATGGCGGACTGATCGAACAAACAATATTGCGCGAGGAAATGGCATTAGCTAAAGCCCCTCCCCTGGGCACCTCCATGATGGGACTCGCGTGGGTAGGCCCCGGTATCATGGAGTACGGAACCGAAGAGCAAAAGCGCAAGTTCATCCCGGACATTCTGGACAGCAAAGTCACCTGGTGCACGGGTTATTCCGAACCCAATCATGGCTCTGATCTCGCAGCGATCCAGTGTAAAGCTGAGCTGCGCGGCGATAGCTATCTGGTGAACGGACAAAANATATGGACCACTGGAGCGCCTTGGTCGCAGTGGATTATTTTGCTCACTCGAACCCAGTTTGATGTGGAATCCAAGCACGATGGCATTACCTGTTTGTTAGTTCCTATGGATGCGCCCGGGGTNGAGGTGCGGCCGATCGAAAATATGGCCGGCGACAAGCACTTTGCTGAAATATTTTTCACCGATGTCGAAGTACCGATNGAGAACCGNNTGGGTGCNGAAGGCGAGGGCTGGAAAGTTACNGTCTCTGCNCTGGCNAACGAACGCTCCAGCATTGGTGAGGTAACCCAAATGTTCGCCAAGCTTGANAACTTAAAAGAACTGGTCAAATCGACTCAAAAACAGGGCAAACCTGCGCAAGAAAACCCCGGNGTGCGACGCAAAGTCGCACAATTTGAAATGAAAATTGCCGCGATGAAATACAATGGTCTGCGCTATTTAACCAAGCAAATCAAAGGCGAGCCACTGACATCCGAGACCTCCGTCAACAAACTGCATCGCGCCAGCTTGGAGATCGAGATGGACGACTTCGCGGTGGAACTGACTGGCCAAGCAGGACTGCAACTGCGTGGCGGCGAAGCAGCCATCGACGGCGGTGCTTGGGCAAAGTCTGCACTGAATTGGCCAAACGTCGTCATTGGTGGCGGCACACCAAATATTCAGCGCAACATTATCTCCGAGCGCCTGTTAGGAATGCCAAAAGACTAAAAAATAAATGCCTACTAGCCCAGCCATTCTGCGGGGCTAGTGGGCTTTTTATGCACCAAAAAACAACAAAAATAGGCACTTTATCGCGGAAATATTACCGTTGAGCGGCAAACCCTAACCAATGAGGCAAATTTTGACGATAGTCGCTCACGGTCTAAACGTCAGGGTTCGCACAATGCTAAAACTTCCCTCCGATGAACTTCTATTGGGATTATCTGGATCGCTCGCCAGCGAGCTTATATATCGGTTGTGCGTTGCAGAGTGCGCGCATCTTGGCTTCAAACTCGCCGAGATTGACAAGCTTGAGAATCCAACAAAGCCCGGTAATTGTTATATAAGAGTTGCACTGCCCTTTAACGCAGAAAAAAGCGACTACATTCCTAATTCCCAAACCATCATTTTGGTGAAGGCAAGCTATATTCCGCTGGCGCAAGTACAGCAACAGGAAATTTACGGTGAATATTTCGATACGTTCGCGCCCGAGCACGGAGCGGCTTACATCATCGCATCGACTCGGCAAAAGTTAGACAATTCAAGAACCATAGATTATCAGCAAAAAATGCCGCGCGAGTTGCCCCACCAGAGCGGCCAAGCGCAAGGATTCGACCTCGACCCGCGCTTTTATTCACGCGGTAAGATTCGCCAATGGCTTGCCAAACATCCTTCTGTTCAGAGTTGGCTGCTGCAAACGTATGCAAGTACCGAGCGAAAAATCAGCACGGGAGGCGGCGCGGCGCGGCAAAACGTGAGTTATTCACAGCGCCTTCAGCGCCCGTCCTAGACGCCGTGTTCCGAGGATGGGTGTAGAACCTTTTTCAGACCAAATCTGTTCGCCGCCAACATAAACGCCCTTAACATGACCTTCAGAGCGATTAACTAACTGGTGGCAGTCAAACGACTCTCTATAGGTGTATTGAACGCTCGCCTCGCCGTCATAGGTTGCTAACCGCTGAGGATCAAATAAAACCAGATCTGCGCGATCACCGACGTCCAATCCGCCCACCTCTAGACCGAAAAACTCTGCAGGTTCACGCGTCAGTCGCNTTAGCATATGACTAAACCCCTGTTCTGAGTCTTCCAGACCGATCTTCAATGCTCGCAAGTTGCCATCGAAAAAGGCCATATTTGTCACATGAGCACCACTGTCATTAAACCCAGGCAGTAACCGAGGGTGCAGTAATAATTCCTTGACCACCCGCGGATCTTTATTGGCCGCGACATAATGCCAATGCAAATCACGGTCAAAGTGCTGAAGTAGGGCCAAAAAGAATTCGCCGTCGTCGCGAATGCCGCGACCCATAGACGCAAAAGCCCGAGCTTCNTCAGCTTCGTCTATAGCGTTGCTATCCATCTGCCACGCTTGATAGCGTCCGAACAACTGCGCCATCGACTGCCCACACCAATGAGATAGAGCAGATCGATAAATCACCATATCGTTCAAATCCCGGGTTAGGAATTCGTTTTCTATCCGCAGCAAGCGGCGTAAGTGACCCATCGAAAAACCCCTCTTACCGCGGTTCCACATCTCGCGAAACGCCTCGATGAATTCAGGGTCGGCAAGGATTCGCTGGCGTGCCGCAACGTCTTCTAGCTCCGTTTCAATCAGCCGGCGCATCAAGGGGTTTGCCTCTGCCAATGGACTCACCGCCCCTTCGGAATAAATCCGAAAGGGTGCGGCAAGCGCTTGCATGCGAAACCGACCATCGAGCGCTTTAGAGTTGAGCAGATTCGCGAATAACAACGCCCGCGATTTGTTCATTCGATTGTTCACGCTATCGATGGCGGCAAGCGCCGTGATCTTCAACGGTTTGCCGTGTATGCGCCCACTACTGAGCATAAACAGACGAGCGGTGAGCCCGCTATTGTCGGTAGCGGGCGTCATCTGCCATACACGGTCACGCCTACGTAGCACATCAGTCAATAACTTATATTCCTTGTACGTCGCGTACTGGGTAGGAATGCGTTTATCTGTGTTCGGCGCATTAGCAAGAAAATGTAAAGGTAGGCCATCTGTCGACATTCCTAGATAGCCATCATCCATAGCCTCTTCGAGTATACCCACCATCCGCTGCAGCTCCGCAGCTGTGGGTTGCCGACTAATGCTGTCTTGCAACCCCATGACTTCAATGCGCAACATGGAATGGGGCAAGAAGGGCGCAATATTGGCAGCCAGCGGCAGTTCATCTAAATGATCCAGATATTCTTTAGGTTTACGCCACACTGCTTTATCCGCAGTTTTCCTAAGTACAGTTTTTGGAATGTTTTCAACCCGTGCAAAACAGTCCACGATCGGGTCCTGATCGGCCGTTCGCTGATTACCAAACGCCAAGCCGATACTGCAATTACCCACCAGCACGCTGGTCGTCCCGTGTCGTGTAACCTCCGGCAGACCAGGCTCTAATTCAGCTTCAAGATCTTCGTGGGTATGGATGTCAAGCAGACCAGGTGTGAGCCATTGATCGGTGGCATCTACTTCTTGAGCGGAGGGCTGACTAGGTAACCGCCCGCCTCGAGCGGCAATTTTGCCCCGGCTCACCGCGATGTCGCCTACCCGCCCAGGGTTCCCCGTACCATCGAATACTTTGGCGTTACGAATGATTAAATCCCACTGCATGTCACCTCTCCCAATTCGCACCGATTAATTGTAACGACCAAAACCAAACCTAGTCAGTACGCGCAATACTTCTGACCGAAGGCAAGAATATAGCGACCAACAGGGTGATGGCCATCAACGCAAACCCAGAAGTCACCAGCGCAGCGCCTACCCCATAGTATTCCGCGATCAAACTGATCGGAAAAACGCCAAGAGGCATCAGTCCATGGGACATCATGTCGATGCTCATAATGCGACCGCGCATNTGGTCTTCGACCTGCATCTGCAACATGCCCCGATTCAGCGACATATTCCAACTGCTTAGCAAGCCAATAACAGCAATCAACACCAATGCCGCCCCCTGAGCGTCAAATGCTCCAAACGCTGCTGTTACCAAGCCCCAACCCAGACAACTGACAATGAGCCAAAAGCCCTTATTCCGCATATCGCCCATTGTCGCCATAAGCAATGACCCAATAATCGCGCCGCCGCCCATGGCCGAGATTAAATAACCCAGATCATCCGCATGACCCTGCAATACGTCTTGGTTAAAAGCCGGCAACAGCGTGTTCAGCGGCATACCGAACAAAAATGGCAGAATAGACAGCACAATCAGCGCAAATACTGGCGGATGCTCAAGGACATAGCGCAAACCCTCTCGCATATCCGACCACGAATCACCGTCTCGATTGCGCTGAGTTTTGCCGGGCCGGTCAACTTTTAGCACCGTCAGCGCCGAGAAGAGATAAAGACTGGCAATCACCACATAGACAATGCCAACACCATAGGTGGATGTTTTGTCACCACCGGCGAGCCACGCGATGAGCAGTCCAGCAAACGCCGGGCCGATAATGCGCGACAAATTCCAACCCGTCGTGTTCAACGCCATAGCGGTAAAAATCAGGCGTTCTGGGATGATCTCAGGTACGAAAGCTTGGCGCGCGGGCATGGACAGAGCGAGTACCGTGCCATTAAAAAAACCGAACCATATGAAATCCCAGAACTTAACATTACCGCTGAATATGATCGTTGCCATCACCAACGTCGCAACGCAATTGAGTGCTTGAGCCCAAGCAATGACGCGCCGCTTGGGTAGGCGATCCGCCAAAACGCCACCATAGAGAGAAAAAATCACCGACGGCAACATAAACGATAACGTCACCCATGCAAGATCCAGAGCCGAAGAAGTGAGTTCATACACCAACCAGCCCCGGGCAATAATCTGCATATTCATAGCGAAAGACGAACCTAAGCTACCGACCCATAGCCAGCGAAAATTGGCAACCGCCAATGCAGAAAAAATGTCTTTAGAAGCCACCTGCTATAGTTCTTGCATCAGCTAATAATCCAGCCGATAGGCGTCACCGTCTTTGACGATGTGCCCAGCTGTGGGTGCGGCAAAATGTGTACCAATAACCAACACCGGCTGATCACCATAGCGCTGGAGAAAGTCAGCGCGCGTCTCTGCCGCAGCGGATGGATCAGTGTCAGCCAACGTCGACCATAGCGGGTGCGCGATTTGACAGGGATGATGAATCATATCGCCGGTAATCACAGCGGCCTCACCGCCGGATTGAATATGCACACTAACATGCCCGGGGGTATGCCCTGGTGTTGGCTGCAGTGAAATCTCGGCAGTGACCTGATGATGTTGCGGCACAATGACCGCTTGCCCAGCATCAAATATCGGCTGCACCGAGTCCTCAATCACCGGCCCATACTCTTGGCTCTCGTGCCGCCAGTGCTGCCACTCATCCTCGGCAAACAAATATTGCGCGCGCGGAAAGGTGGGTCGCCATGCACCATCAATCCATTGAGTGTTCCAACCAACATGATCCACATGCATGTGGGTGCATAGCACCGTATCGACCTGCTCAGTGGTGAAGCCAGCGGCGGCGAAGCGCTGTAGAAAGTCACCCTGCATTAGGTTCCATTTTGGGTACGTTCGAGGCTTGTCATTACCAATGCACGTATCAACTACGATAGTCTGCTCGGGGGTTTCAATCACTAAGGCATGAATACTCAGAACGATGCGGCCACGCTCGTCAATGAAGGGCGTCATCCATGGTATCGACTGCATAGCCTCAGGCGTCGCTTGGGGCAACAAATGCGGTCCCAGCGAGGCGGTGGTTAACTCCACTACCTGGGTCACGCGCACATCGCCAATCTGCCAACTCAGCATCCGCACCTCCCCTGCGCGATCAACTAGGCCCCAGCGTTGCAAATCAAAGCTGCATGGTCAAACATGATTGCATATCAGACGCCTAGGGCGTGACTTAACGAGGGGAATACTATGACCGCACANAGCCTGGCCGAGACACTTAAACTTACCGATATCGGCATTAGCATCGACAACCATGTAGCAGTCGTTGAGATCCAAAAAGGCCCAAATAATTTTTTCGATACGACCCTGATCAACGACTTGGCACATGCGTTCGAGCAGATGGATAAGACTGATGAGGTGCGCGCTATCGTCTTATGCTCGGAAGGTAAGCACTTCTGTGCCGGCAACGACTTCAGTAGTGCGGCCCGGAATGAAGAGCGCGCCGACCGCGACCCAAAAGCAGGAAACCCCTTGTACGCAGCGGCCGTGCGTTTATTCGCCACCGAAACCCCAGTCATAGCCGCGGTGCAAGGCGCTGCAGTCGGCGGTGGTTTTGGTCTGGCGGTGATGCCTGACTTCAGAGTGGTATGCCCAGAAGCGCGTTTCACCGCTAACTTCGTAAAACTTGGTTTTCACCCCGGATTCGGTTTGACGCATACGCTGCCGCGACTGATTGGTCAGCAACAGGCACATAAATTGTTTCTGACAGGTCGCCGCATCGGCGGTGAAGAAGCCTACGCCATAGGCCTTGCAGACGTGCTCACCGATAGAGATAACCTCCGTGCCGAAGCGCTCAAACTCGCATCTGAGATCGCAGAAAATGCACCGCTTGCTGTGGTCTCGGTCCGCAAAACCATGCGCANCGACCTCGCTGCAGCGGTGAAAGCACAAACAGATCACGAAGGGGCGGAACAGTATCGTTTACAGCAAACAGAAGACCACCGCGAGGGTGTCAAATCTGTTGCCGAGCGCCGACCCGGTAATTTCAATGGTCGCTAGTTAGTAGCTGCTGCACGCCGATCTAACTCGGCGCGGATGACCGNGTATTCTTGCTCGGTAAGTTTGAAGCGACTAAACAAAACAACGCCTATGGCGTAACACAAGAGTGGCAAGGCCCCGTACAAGCTAACCATTGCGATCTGCACAGTCATCGTTTGGGGTTGGTTGGGTACAAATCCTGAAGCCTCAAGAACGAAGCCTGTGAGNAATAGCATTACCCCAAGCGCACTTTTGTAAGTAAAATTCCACACCGCGAAGTAAGAACCCTCTTTGCGCTCACCGGTCTTGTACTCATCGTAGTCAATCACATCACCCTGCACCGAAGGGCCGATAGTGCCGCCACAACCCGCAGCTAAACCAGCAAATGCGGCCATCACGATGATCAGCGTCAACCGCGCATCCACCGTCTCCATGAAAGGCAGAAAGAACATCCCGCCAAAAGCCAGACCATAAAGTGCCATACCAACCATCCAAACCCGAATCTTGCCGAAACGGCGAGATAGCGGCAGCCACATTGGCACTGAAGCCGTTGANGGCAACATGTAAGCCAAAATAATAAATGGGGCCGACAGGGGTGCGCCCACGACATACTGGGTGACATAAAGTGTCAATACCGCAATCGCGGAAGAACCAACATTTTCGATGAACGTGACAATAACCAGTAACCGAGCGTGGGGGTTTTGCCAAACGTCGCGAAAAGCCGACGTAGGACTGGAATTCAAGCGACCCTGAAATTCTGGCCGCTCACGTAAATTAACCACGGCGTAAAGAACCAACACACTCATGGCAATAATGGCGTAGAGCGCATATTCCTCTGCCATTGCCCGCACATCGCCACCCTCACGGAACTCTTCGTTGAGTAGCAACTGCATCGTCCCTAACGATAGGATTGAGCCAACGGTATAAAACGCATGGCGCAGCCCAAACAACCGACTGCGTTCATGGTAATCGTTGGATAACTCAGCGCCCAGGGCCATATGCGGCACGAAAAATATAGTCATTGCGGAATAAAAGCCAATGATCGAAGCNGCCATCCACCANGTCAGAGCATCACCACTCAACGAAACAGGCGGNGCAAATACCGCATAGAAGCCGATCGCAATGGGTACAAAGCTGAACAAAATCCACGTGCGCCGACGCCCCAAGGNGGTGGTGGTGCGGTCACTCAAATAACCAACCAACGGATCCGAGATTGCATCCCAAATGCGTGAGACGCTGAAGATCAAACCCATNATGGCTGGTGCAATAAGCAAAACATCGGTGGAAAATTTCATCACGTAAAGCGCCAGCAACAAATACATGTAACCAGCGCCCACTGCAGGCGCCCCGAAGGCGAAGAGCATTCTTGAGTTAATGCGGTCGGTACTCAAAACAAGGTGGCCTTAGGCATTTTTGATTGTTAAGCCACCGTCTACCGGCAACGCCACACCGGTCATAAAGCTGGCCGAGGGTAAACAAAAATTCAGAGTGCCGTGGGCTACTTCTTCTGGATCAGCATAACGTTTTAAGGCAATGCGCCGCCGCGCATAAATTTGCTTTTTATCGTCGGGTATTGCTGCGGTCATGCCCGTGTTGATGGGGCCCGGACAGATACAATTGACGGTAACGCCTTCATCTCCCAACTCCACAGCCAACGACCGAGTAAGACCAATAACACCGTGCTTTGCTGCTGTATAAGGACTTCCGAATTTAGTCGCCCCGAGGCCTTCGGTAGAGGCAATATTTACAATGCGCGGATTTTCCGACTGCCGCAGCCATGGCAGAGCCGCACGAATAGTCACGGTATGAGCCGTTAGCAATACCGCAATAGACCGTTCCCAAGCATGCCCATAGTCCTCATGGTCTATCGGCGCGGGCACCGAAATGCCGGCGTTATTGATTAACAGATCAATACCGCCGAAGTGGGCCGCGACCTCCTCGATGACTGCTTCGGTCGCCTGAGCATCTGCTAGGTCGAGCACCCACGGTTGGGCAGCCTTATCTGCAGCTTGAATGTCATCCACCACCTGCTGTAGCCCTTCGGCATTAATGTCTATCGCTGCGACTCTAGCACCCTGATCGGCAAACAACTTTGCCGTGGCCGCCCCCATACCGCTGCCTGCACCTGTAACGACCGCAACTAATCCGTCGATCGAGCGACTCAATTTCGAAAGCGCCATAGCTCCCCTTAGATATTNACCAAAGAACTTAAGTTACCAGGGATGCACCTGCACAGGCATTGTCGCGTACCCACGAACAAAACTGGATTGCACCCGCTCTATTTCGCCCACCACTTCGATCATGCGAAAACGCTGCATGATCTCTTCCCAAAGCACGCGCAACTGCATTTCTGCGAGCCGATTACCCATACAACGGTGAATGCCAAAACCGAATGACAAATGGTGCCGCGCATGCGGCCGGTCAATCCAAAAACGGTCGGGATCTTCAATTACCTCGTCATCGCGGTTACCTGACAGGTACCACATGGCAATCTTGTCGCCTTGCTTGATGTGCTGGCCGCCAAATTCGATGTCTCTATTAGCTGTGCGCCGCATATAAGCGAGCGGGGTTTGCCAGCGGATGATCTCGGACACCATATTGGAGATCAGCCCTGGATTAGCGCGCAATTTGTCGTACTCGCCTGGGTTTTCATTTAACGCCAGCACGCCGCCAGATATGGAATTACGGGTAGTGTCGTTGCCGCCTACAATGAGCAAAATCAAGTTACCCAAAAATTCCATAGGCGGCATATTTTGCGTGTCTTTGCCATGCGCCAGCATCGACAGAAGATCGCTTTTTATGGGTTCATTCGCTCGCCGATTGCGCAGATTCGTAAAGTATTCGAGACATTCTAGCAATGCTGCTCGTCGCTCAGCCTCAGGCGTTGGACCGCCTGCCAGTTCTCCTGAGGTGGCCATATCCGACCAATACGTCAGCTTGCGACGATCCGCGAAAGGAAAATCGAAAATGGTCGCGAGCATTTGCGTGGTCAGTTCAATCGACACCGTATCGACCCAATTAAACGTCTCCCCAACGGGCAGAGAATCTAAAATCGCCGCTGCACGGCTGCGGATGGTGGACTCCAGCTTAGCCAAATTCATCGGCGCGACCACGCCTTGCACGGTATGCCTCTGCACATCGTGCTTTGGCGGATCCATACTGATGAAATTCGGAGTTGAGAAATCTGCTTGGCGATCGATAAGCGTAATGCCCAAATCTGACGAAAAATCATGATGGTTTTTGTCCATCGCCATAATGTCGTTGAATTTGGTTAACGACCAGAACGGGCCAAACATACCGTTTTCGCAGTAGTGCACTGGTGCTTCTTCGCGCAGGCGCGCAAAATAATCCCATTGCGCGTCTTGCTGCATAATCTCAGGACGACTGACATCAATGTCGCGCAACTCCATCGTGTATGGGTCCGGTATTACTGCTGTCTGTGCTATGGCTTCGGCCATGGTGATTCCTCCAAATCCGCGACTCCTACGGTCAACCATACACCGATGACAACAGGCGCGCGAGGTCCGCAGAACCGCTCGATAGCATGGTAAATTTGATACAAAAAGGAGGCCTTCTCCATTGCTTAATCTGACATTCGACAATCAGTTCACGCACTGCCTTCCCGGCGACACGGAAACGGGCCCGCGTCAGAGACAACTCAGCCACGCGTTATTCGCCCGCGTGACCCCCAAACCCGCGGCGCGACCGCAATTGATTCATTTCTCTAGAGAGACCGCCGAGATGCTCGGCCTAAGTGAGGCGCAGTGCCACAGCGACGAGTTTGTGCAGGCTTTTTCCGGCAGTCAGTCGTTGTCGGGCATGGATCCACATGCGACCTGCTACGGTGGCCATCAATTTGGTAATTGGGCCGGTCAGTTAGGTGATGGGCGGGCGATAAATTTGGGCGAAGTAAATACCCTAAGCGGCCATCTAATGTTGCAGCTCAAGGGCGCAGGTCCGACGCCGTTTTCGCGCAGTGCTGACGGCCTTGCAGTACTACGCTCATCGCTACGGGAATATCTGTGCTCTGAGGCTATGTATCATCTGGGCATACCTACCACTCGCGCCCTATCCCTCATTGGTACTGGCGAAGCGGTGATGCGCGATATTTTGTATGACGGACACCCCGCCCCAGAACCGGGTGCCGTAGTATGCCGAGTAAGCTCGTCATTTGTACGTTTTGGGCACTTCCAAATGCTCGCGGCGCGGCAAGAGATAGATCTTTTAAAGGAATTTACCGACTTTATAATCCGTCGCGAGTTCCCTCACCTAGCTTCCAATCAGACCATCGGTAGAGATCAATACCTTGAATTTTTCAACGAAGTTTGCGGGCGCACCGCCGAGTTGATGGTGCANTGGATGCGGGTTGGGTTCGTGCACGGCGTTATGAATACAGACAACCTTTCTATCTTAGGTGAAACCATTGATTACGGACCCTACGGCTGGCTAGACAATTTCGATCCGGAGTGGACACCCAACACTACCGACGCTGCTCAGCGCCGCTATCGCTACAGCCAGCAGCCGGCGATTGCCCAATGGAATTTGCTGCAACTCGCCAATGCCCTGCTGCCGCTCATTGAAGACCCTAAGCCACTAGAGGGGGCGCTCACAGAGTTTGCCAGTAACTATCAAAATCGCTGGCAAACCATGATGGCTGCCAAACTTGGTTTGCCCAGTTATGAAGATAAGCTAATCAATAGGTTGCTGGCTTTGCTAAGCAATCACGAAATAGATATGACCCTGTTCTTTCGAGGCTTAGGTCACATCACATCATCTGCACGCGATCCATTCGCGCAGCTCGCCGATGCCTATTATCTTCCGGAACACACTCACGGCAACGCCAGAAAGGATATGGAACATTGGGTCCAAGATTATCTGGCTGCAGCCAAACATCAGAATCAAGACGATGACGCAAGACAACAATTAATGCGTAAAACTAATCCAAAGTATCTGTTGCGAAATTACTTAGCGCAGGTCGCCATTGATCGCGCTGAAGAGGGCGATTACAAAGAGGTAGACACGCTACTGGAGATNTTACGCCACCCNTACGACGAGCAACCGCAGCACGACGGATACGCGCAAAAGAGACCGGAGTGGGCACGTCACCGCGCCGGCTGTTCGATGCTTTCCTGCAGTTCTTAAATCCCAATTGGTGCCTAGGCTAAACCTCTGCAGAGCGCCGCTAAAGACAATACGAGGCTGATCGCTGCAAAACTAAATGGTGGGTCGTCTGGGGCTCGAACCCAGGACCAACGGATTAAAAGTCCGGTGCTCTACCAACTGAGCTAACGACCCATTTGCTGCCTAATGGGCTTTGCCATTTCGGCGGGAAGCCGCGCATTGTAGTCACCGTGCTGAGGTGACACAAGCCCGGTGTGCAACGTTTACTGGCTGAATAGGTTACGCGCGGAAATTATTGTCTCCATAACAACTAAGCCTCCGCGTAACGCGTAAGGTCAGCTGTGCCCGCGGCCTTAAACCCAGCACGACGGATATCACAGCTATCACACCGGCCACAGGCCTCGCCATCGTCCGTGGCCTGATAGCACGATACGGTCAGTTGATAAGGCACGCCGAGAGCGGTGCCCGCGGAAATAATATCGCCCTTAGTGAGATCTATGAGCGGCGTGTGGATGCGTAAAGGATGGCCTTCCACACCGGCCTTGGTGGCCAGATTAGCCATTGCCTCAAAGGCTGCGATATATTCTGGACGACAGTCTGGATAACCAGAATAGTCTACGGCGTTAACACCAATAAATATGTCTCGCGCTTCTATGACTTCTGCCCAGGCCAGTGCCATCGATAAAAACACGGTATTACGCGCCGGCACATAAGTTACGGGAATGGCATCGGGGTCGGAGTCTGCCGCGTCTGGAACAGCAATGTCTCTGTCCGTTAAAGCTGAGCCGCCAAATTGACCAATATCTATATTCATTACGCGATGCTCACGGACCTGCAGCGTTTCTGACACACGTTTCGCAGCCATCAATTCTGCCTGGCTACGCTGTCCATAGTGAAAGGACAACGCATAACAATTGAAGTTCTGCTGGGCCATGGCCAAGACCGTAGACGAATCTAAACCACCGGAAAGCAAAACCACCGCATTAGCTTGGGTCATGAAGATATCCTCTGCTCGTCAGCGTCCAGGCACATCGCCCCAAAGCAATTTATGTAATTGCATTTGCATGCGCGCCGGCAACCGATCCGCGACGATCCAGTCAGCGAGCTGGCGGGGCTCAAGAGCGCCATGACTGGGCGAAAACAATACATCGGCGACTCGGTCGAACAACTGGTACTGATCGCATTTAATGCGCGCCCAATCGTAATCGCCACGACTACAAAGGACGAATTTGATTTGATCATGGGGCTTTAGGTGTGACATGTTGTCCCAAAGATTACGGTGTACCTCGGCCGAATCAGGAGTCTTTATATCCAACACCTTCACCACTCTGGGATCTACCTGCTCCACAGGTAACGCGCCACTGGTTTCCAGTGATACCTCAAATTGTCGATCCGCGAGCGCTGTCATGAGGGCGAAGACCCCTGGCTGAGCCAAGGGCTCCCCGCCAGTCACGGTCACTCGGCTCACATTGTAATTGCCTACTTGCTCCAGAATATCCGCCAATGTCTCAACTTGGCCGCCACTGAACGCATAGGCGCTGTCGCAATATTGGCACCGCAATGGACAACCCGTGAGCCGCACAAATACTGTTGGGTACCCTACCGTGTTGGCTTCGCCCTGCAGAGATAGAAAAATTTCTGTGATGCGCAGCGTCGTGTGCTTTAAATCATGGACCAAAACTTCGGTCACTCGACACCCTTGACCATTACCTCTGCGTACTTCTTCGCCAATGCCGCCGCTGGACTTTGCGGATGCTGGTCTTGTACGCGTCGCAGATACTCCAAGGCTTTCGTATCATCTTGAAGCCCTTGGTAAACCACACCCAGTTTGTATAGCGCATCAGGTATCTTTTGATGATCGGGGTATAGATTGATCACCTGCATAAAGTTTTGGCGCGCTTGCTCCCGCTGTTTTTGCGCAAGGAAAAGCTCCCCTAACCAATAAAACGCGTTCGGCGTGAATTGGCCGTTTGGGTAATCAACAATCATCTGCTGAAACCCTTCAATCGATTCGTCAAACTTTCGTGCACGCATATACTCGATTGATCGCGCATAAGCTTCGCGCTCCGTGCCGTCCCCAATCGCAGTCGGGCCAGTACCAGCTGCTGCTGTTTGCGTCTTCGCGGTTTGTGGGGCCGGTTGCGATTGACCCGCGGCCAAAGCAGCTAGGCGCTTATCGAGATCCAGATATTGATCTTGCTGGCCCTTTTGCAGCCTCTGCAGCAGATATTGTTGCTCTTCAAGCTGGCCTCTGAGTTCTTGAACCTCTTGTTGCAACAACTGTAGCTGATAGAACAAACCAGACAGTGACGACTCAGCCGCGCTCTCCTCAATCGT
>PAFJ01000058.1 GCA_002704325.1 Gammaproteobacteria bacterium
AGCCGCTTTATTAGGGTCGCCCCCGTCGCCGCCGCCTTCGCCGCGCAAATCGGCTCCGGCACTTTCAACGAACTGCACATAAGGCATACGATTTTCGCGAGCGATNTCAAGGCCGCGCATAAGCTTCTTGGAGTTGAACGCATTGAAAGCGCCAGCCCGCACCGAAGGATCGTGGCCAAGAATTACGCATTCCACTCCTTCGATAACGCCGATTCCAACCACGAACCCAGAGCCGATGTCGAACGACGAGCGCCAAGCTGCAAGCGGGCTGATCTCTAGGAAAGGCGAGTCTCTATCGAGCACGTGTGCAATGCGTTCACGTATGGGCATCTTGCCTCGCGCGCGAAGTCGCGATACCGCCTCTTCTCCTCCACCCTCTGCGGCCTCATCGTACAGTGCCTGGAGCTCATCAAGCGTCGTTTCCATGTCGGATTTATTTTGTTGAAAAACGCTGTCCTTGAGGTCCAGCTTTGAGTGCAAAACAGGCATTAAATCCTCCCCCCCGAGAGCAATATAAAGAAACTCGAAAAAATCGAGTTGGAAATTCATTGGTGACTAAAATCTAGCAGAAAAAAAAGCCAGCCATAAGGTTTTCTTATGCCAACTTGGGAGATACATTGTTGGAAGCGGGGTGGTAAGCCTTTAATAAAGCTGCTTGGCGGAGAGTATTTTTGGGGGCCATGTGAATTTGGAAGTTGGGCTTCAGCAAGCGAAGAGCGAGCGCGCGAGGGCGACAATATGCGAGGCTACGATAGCCTCTTTGGCGGACTTCGGTTATGGCGAGACCTCATTGAGCCGGGTGGCCGCAATTGCTGAATTTTCGAAGGGAGCGGTTCAACACCATTTTCATACAAAGGAAGACTTGATTGCGGCCACTGTAGACACCTTGCTATTGCGCACAGTTCAATCGCGCGCGGCTCAGCCTAAGTCGGTGGAGCATGCCTTGCTTGATGCTTGGCAAAGATTTATCAACACCCCAGCGTATCGGGCGTTGATGGAAGTACTTAACGCAGCTCGGACAGATGCGAAGCTGCGAGAGCGGATCGCGGCTGATTTGGTTGATTGGGGACAAAAGCTAGATCAACAGTCGCTGGATCGGTACCGATCTGTAAGCGGCGATCCTGAAGAGGTCGTAATGTTGCTCAACATGA
Organism: Gammaproteobacteria bacterium; assembly: GCA_002704325.1. Taxonomy (GTDB): domain Bacteria; phylum Pseudomonadota; class Gammaproteobacteria; order Pseudomonadales; family Azotimanducaceae; genus UBA4421. The sequence goes on from PAFJ01000058.1 coordinate 1,152, forward strand.
CGCGAAGCTTTATGCGAGGCTTGTTGCTCCAAGAACAATACGGTGTAACTAACTCAACAACCGCGGTCTATGTGCGCAAATGGATTGATCTGATTGGCCCTTTATTAGAGCTGCGAGAGAGCGCGGCGCTGGGTTCTACTGTACTAACAAGCAAGAAACCAAACCAACATAACGCTCTAAAAAAATCATAAATGCAAAAGATCTGAAAGAAACAAAAGAATAAGGAGAAGAATATGGCAGCTACTCATGCAGAACTAAAAGACTTTGAACAGCAAGCCGATCATTGGTTTGCGCAAAACAAGCCTGCAACCCCCGACTTTATCTTGCCGGAAACCTTCATGGAAGTTGGCACCGATCAACAGTTCGAATACCTGCGCGACTGGCAGAGCAAAGTTTACGAGGCGGGCTATGTAGGTATGGCCTGGCCGAAAGAATTTGGCGGCGGTGGCATGGATCAAGCGTTTCAAGATATTGCCACTCGAACGATGGCCAAACATCGGGTGCCGTTTTTGCCGAATACTATCGGCCTGAACTGGGCAGGGCCGCTTATCCTGCACATGGGCACGGAAGCAGAAAAGCAGCAGTACATTAAAGGCATACTGAGTGCAGAAGATATTTGGTGTCAGGGATTTTCCGAGCCAGATCACGGTTCTGATTTGGGTAGCGCTCAATGTCGAGCGGTAAAAGATGGTGACGAATACGTAATTAACGGTTCGAAAATTTGGACTAGTCTTGGGAGTTACGCGAAGTACATGATCCTGCTAGCGCGCACCTCTACAGGCGGGTCGAACAAATATGCGGGGCTGAGCTTTTTCCTTGCGCCTATGGATGCTGAGGGCGTCGAACCGCGACCGATAAAAAAACTCACCGGCGAATACGGATTCTGTCAGACATTTTTTAATGACGCGCGAATTCCGGCGTCGTGCATGATTGGAAAAGAAGGCGAGGGCTGGAAGGTAGCCATGACCACGCTGACCTTTGAACGTGGGGCAGTGGGTGGACAAGCCGGCGGGCTATCGATGATGGACCTTAGCATTAACGACATTGTAGAGCTGGCGAAGCGTGCTAAGCGCAATGGACGTCCAGCGATTGAGGATCCGCATGTGCGTGGGCAGCTGGTTGATTTAATTACCGAATCACGAAGCAACGCCCTTATGAACGCTCGCTCCAGTGTGCCAGCGCTGGCCAGTGATTGGCCTACCTCTGTCGCTATGTCGGGTAAATTGCGTTCCAGCGAGCTAAAGCGGCGCATGTGTCAGTTTGCGATCTCATTGCAAGGTGCCAATGGCGCGCGTTATGTCAGTAGGGAGGCTGTCGACGGTGGTATGTGGCAGCGCTCTTATCTGAATGCTTTTTCTGGAACGATCGGTGGCGGTACGAGCCAGATCCAACACAACATTATAGGCGAGCGCGTGCTCGGACTGCCGAAGTAGGGAGGCCGTATGGCGACAATAGAATTTAGCGAAGAGCAAAGCATGCTGCTGGAGACGGCAGCCGACTTTTGCCGTACCCACTCACCGGTCGANGCGGTTCGTAAACAAATCGATCANGAGCACAGCACTACCCCAGAGCTCTGGCAGGCTATGGCAGATTTGGGTTGGCTAGGGGTCACNATTCCAGAGCAGTATGGTGGCNTGGGAATGAACCTTGCGGACGCCGTACCNATAGTTGAAAGCATGGGGCGGCATTTAATGGGCTCGCCTTTTGTTGCGACCACATTGGCGGCGCAGGCGTTGATTACCAGTGGTAGCGAACAACAAAAGGCCCACTGGCTTGCCGAGATCGCTGCCGGCGCACCAGCGTCTGTTGCATTGACCGAAGAGGACGGCAATTGGCGCTTACAGGAAATTTCGGCGACGGCCGTAGCAACTGGGGGTGCTCTAATTTTATCTGGAACCAAGTGTTTCGTGCTTGATGCACGCCAAGCCCAGGTCGTAGTGGCGTCAGTGATGCTCGAGGGCGCAGCGCGGCTTATAGCGATTCATGCTGATCAAATCCCCTCAGGAGCGCTGGCTCGCGAGGTGGTCATTGATGAAACGCGGCGTAGCTACACATTGCAGCTCGATGGTATTTCGGTCCCGCAAAGCCAGCTCTTAGCCGGCGCGGATTTCGCGGCTTTGGAACAAGCCGCTATGCTTTTGTTAGTGGCGGAGATGTCCGGTGGCTTAGCCGGCGTATTGCACGTGATCATCGATTATCTGACCACGCGCAAGCAGTTTGACCAGTACATTGGCAGCTACCAGTCACTAAAACATCCATCGGTGCAAATCCTTTTGTCGCTCGAAGCGTGCCGTTCGCATCTCTATCACGCCGCTACCGTAATGGCGGCTGGCGATACTGATGCTGCGGAAGAGGCGGTACGGATGGCCAAGGCTCACGGAAGCGAGGCGTTTGCGTTTGCGGGAGATCGAGCTGTGCAGTTTCATGGTGGCTTCGGATTCACATACGAGTGTGATGCTCAATTGTATTTGAGACGAGCGCTTTGGTGCCAATATCAGTTTGGTGACACTGCTTATCATCGTGAGTTACTAGCGCCGTTGTTGCTCGACGCGGCCGTTTAGCGCCGGATAAGTTTTCTCGGCTATGCAAGAAAATAGGGGGATTTGATGAAGCTGTATCACTGCAGAGATGCGCGTTCGTTGCGCGCCTTGTGGGCGCTTGAAGAAATGGAACTTGACTATGAACTCATCAATATGGAGTTCCCGCCCCGAGCAACTTATCCGGGCTATTTGGATCTGAATCCTCTGGGCACGGTTCCTACGTTTATCGATGGCGACATGACGATGACTGAGTCGTCGGGTATTTGCCACTATTTGGCAGAAAAGTATGGTCCCACGCCGCTCGGCATTCAGGTTAACGAACCCGGATACGGAGAGTATTTGAATTGGTTGTTTCGTAGCGACGCTACCCTTACGTTCCCGCAAACATTGGTGTTGCGATATACGCGACTCGAGCCTGAAGAGAGACGTATTCCTCAGGTAGTGGAGGATTACTCGATTTGGTACCTGTCGCGTCTGCGTTCAGTCGAGATCGCTTTAGAGGGTAAAGAGTTCTTGGTTGGCGATAAGTTCACCATGGCGGATATTGCTGTGCATTACGCGTTGTTTTTAGGTCGCTCGCTGGGTCTCGATGAGCGCTATAAGCCGAATTGCCAGCGGTATCTCACAAGTATGATGGAGCGTGACGGTTTCAAGCGTGCCCAAGAGAAGCAACAGCAATAAAGGTCAAGACGCGGGGAGCGACCGATGAAGATCAATACCGGAATACCAGCGCATGACCTGAATTCGGTGGGAGCGGCAGCGCAAGCGGCCGAATCAAGTGGTTTTACTGGGATATCCACCCAGGAAAATCGCCAGGATCCTTTTATGCCGCTAGCTGTGGCGGCGGCTCATACGTCGACGTTGGAATTGCGCACCAGTATCGCTATTGCCTTTGCTCGTAGCCCAATGGTGTCAGCTAATTTGTCTTGGGATCTGCAGCGTGCGTCGAATGGCAATTTCACGTTGGGTATTGGAAGTCAGGTCAAAGGGCACAACATTCGGCGTTTTAGTGTGCCATGGAGTGCCCCAGCACCGCGCATGCGCGAATACGTGCAGGCGGTAAGGGCCATCTGGGACTGCTGGCAAAATGGCACCAAGCTCGACTATCAGGGCGAGCACTACCAGTTCAGTTTGATGACGCCTAATTTCACGCCTGAGCCGCTAGAAGGAGACCTTCCGAAAATCCAGATTGCGGCGGTTGGCCCCGCCATGATGAAGGTCGCCGCGGAAGAGTGCGACGGGGTAATGCTGCATGCCTTTTGCACCCGCAAATATTTAGATGAGACTGTGTTGCCTAAACTTGAAGCTGGATTGGACACCAAAGGTAAGAACCGTGATGACTTCGAAATCTCTGGTGGTGGATTTGTGGTAACGGGCGAAGACGATGAGTCCGTAAATAAAATGTTTGAGTGGGTGCGTATGCGGGTTGGTTTTTATGGTTCGACCCCGTCGTACTGGCCAGTCTTTGAAGCTCACGGCTGGCAAGATCTTGGGCATAAGCTCAATGACATGTCGAAAAAAGGCCAATGGCAAGAAATGACCAAGGAAATTTCCGACGACGTGGTTCACCAATTTTGCGCGGTAGGGCGATACAGCGAAATTCGAGATGCTGTGCAAAGCCGATTCTCCGGGCCGATTAATGTNATCTCGCTACCTGCAGATGCACCTCCAGATCTAGTACGTGAACTGCGCGAGCTTGCCTAATCGATTAGCTCGATGGTCCGGATTTGTGTGGGGCCGGTGAAGGCTATCGTCTTTCCCTGCTATTGCTGGGTTAAAAGAACGGCACCAAACTTAGTCCGTATAGTAGCAGAGCCGTTAAGCAGACAACGCTGAGCTTCCCTAGCTGTATGGCGTCCTCGAGCCGCCTGTTGCGGCTCATTTATTGACTACCGAAAGGTTAACCGGGCGTGTAAAGCCAAGGCCCGCTTTGCTGAGATGTTGAACGTAGAGTTTGGCAGACCGGCAAAACGCTTTTGTAAGCCGCGATTTAATGACCTCGCCCATAATCCCCTCTGCCCTAGACGTATTTTCACGCTCTAGAGCCGCAAAGCAATTCAGAAGAATGTTCTCATCTGCGACGACGTACATATTTGACGGACAGCAACCTATTTCGACTTTTCTAGTTGCGGATGCTGCAAGCAGAGACATGCACTCATCGAACAGTTGGAGCGCGGGGCCGCATCTGAAGTCGTTGAAGAATCGTCCTAGAGCATGATCGATTGGCATTCTTTGTTTCGCCGCCGAGGACCACACGCGGATTGCAAATACCGAAAACTGACCAGCAGCAGCCAGTGTTTCAACTTCTGCGGCGTTTACTTTTTCGGATGATTTATTGGAAGTGACCTCGTACATAGGAAAACCTAATTAGGTTTTGAATTCATCGTTAATCTAAATGAGAATGATTATTATTACAAGATCAGAAGCTAGATATGGGTTATTTCTTGATAGGGCATTCTGGCAATGAATAGGCTAGGAATAGCTGAATATGATGCCTAGTTAATCGAATCGGTCTCTCGAGAGATGGCCGTCTGAAAGCGAAAGCATGGAANAAGAAAGCTGTTTGNGCCTGCGATTTTGGTGATTCAAAAAAATTGGGGGGCAGTATTGCAAATGATAACGATTATCATTAAAGTTAGCGCCTTCGTAACGATTTGAGATTTTGGATGCAATATTTAGCCAGAGCGATCTTCTCCTTTCTGATGATGGCGGCGACAAACGTTTCAGCGGATGGTGATTTTTTACTCGAAGAGGTGACGATAATTGGTGATCGTGATGGCGCTAGAACACTACTAGGCTCGGCTGCACTGGTAGACTCAGGGCAAGTTCGCAATGAAGCCCTAGTGGATATCAACAAAATACTAAAAACAGTTCCAGGCATTTATATTCAAGAGGAAGACGGGTACGGCCTTCGCCCGAATATTGGTATTCGCGGAGCTACCTCTGAGCGTTCTTCGAAGATTAGTCTGCTCGAAGACGGAGTAATGATTGCTCCCGCGCCATATTCTAATCCTGCGGCGTATTACTTTCCAACAGCAGCCCGGATGCATGCGATTGAAGTNATAAAAGGTGCGCCGCTCCTGCGTTATGGGCCTCANACAACTGGAGGGGTTCTAAATTTGGTTTCAACGCCTATCCCTTCACAGAATCGTGGTCGCCTCCGGTCGTTTGCTGGAGAAAACGGCGAGATCGACTTGTTGGTGAGTTACGGTGGCACGCTTGGTGAGTGGGGTTATCTTTTTGAGACTGCTCAGCGCCGCAGTGATGGGTTTAAGGACATCGATCGTGGTGGGCAGACGGGTTACGATTTGTCGGACTACCTCGCAAAACTGAGCTGGGAAGCGAATGGGCACAGGCTGCTGCTGAAAGCGCAACGTTCCGAAGAGATCTCTCACGAGACCTATTTGGGTCTCACCGATGCCGATTTTTTCACTAGGGAAAATCGTCGCTATGGGCTATCAGCACCGGATCAAATGGACAACAGTCATGAAGGATATGGGGCTTTCTACAGCGGTCGGCTGTCTAATAAGATTTCTTTGTCCGTCACTGCTTATCTAAACAAGTTTTCACGAGATTGGTTCAAACTCAGTGGAGGTGGCAAATTGGTTGCTGCAGCTAACGGTGGCGATGCCATTGCTATGGGTGTCCTGGATGGCACCGTTGATAAAAGTGGTCTTAAATATAAACACAACAACCGCAGCTATGAATCCAGAGGTCTCGAGGTGAATGCTGATATCAATCTTGACGACCATCAGGTGTCCTTTGGCTGGCGGTCACACGCTGATGAAATGGATCGTTTTCAACCACAAGATCTATATGATCAGGTGGGTGGTGAATTATCTTATGTAGACACCATTGCACCTTCAGGCAGTAATAATCGCCTCGAAGACGCTGACGCGATTTCATTTTGGGCCATAGATGAATGGCAGGTGTCTGAAAAATTAGACTTAAATTTCATGCTGCGGTTTGAGGATGTGGACAGTCGTCGCCGGCAGTATGCCGACACCGCTCGGTTAACCGAACCTAGTGCTCGATCTAATAATACAAGCCTTTGGTTGCCCGGTGTTTCCCTAGGCTATCAGCTAAATGAAAATGTGTTAGTGATTGCCGGCGCTCATAAAGGTTTTTCACCGCTTGGTGGAGGAGCCAAGGCATACGAAAAACCGGAAGTCAGCTACAACTACGAGATGGGCCTGCGCTACATCGGAGATTGGTCAGCAGAGGCGATCGGTTTTTACAGTGACTTTAACAACAAAGCAGAAAATTGCTCAGATGCGTCTCCTTGCAGTGATGGCTCAACGACAGGATCATTTGTTACAGGTGAGGCGGTCATTCGAGGTATCGAAGTGCAGGTTGGTAGGATCGTGCAAATAGGGTCCCGCGCTTCTTTACCTCTCGACGTAGCTTATACACTTACCGATGCACAAATAAGCGAAACCAACGGCAATTTTAATAATGGTGATCATCTGGCCTCCGTGCCGGAGCAAACACTAAGTCTTCGCGCAGGTCTCATTTTCGAGTCCGGCTGGGAAAGTTATGCGTCGATCAAATACATTGATGAAATGTGTATAGTTGTTGGTTGCACTGGACGCGCTGCAGATTTTGATAGAACTCAAAGTTTGTTAAGCGTTGATTTCGTGAGTCATTACGCGCTATCTGACTCTTTGAATCTATTTGCCAAGATTGAAAATCTCGCTGATGAGCAGGTAATAATCGCGCGCACGCCTGATGGGGCGCGACCAAATAAAGGCCGCACTGCTGCGCTGGGTTTTGAGCTCACTTTCTAAAAATTCTTTTCTCACTAGGCGGCTATTTAAGGGGTCGCCTAAATATACTTTCTAAGGTATGTTTCTAGTTGTTCGATAGGTATTACCGAAGAAGGTTAGAACAATGAGCGAAGCTTTAGACACTGAAGTTCCAGTATCCTTCGAGCGCCCTGGTGCTGAGATGGACAAACTTAAAGGCGCGATTCCTCCTGTCTCTGAGGTNCCGCTGGAAGAGATCAACCCCGTTTGGAACAAACTCTTTGCTGAGAACCGCAGCCTTGAGTATTTCGAGCGCCTGCGTCGTGATGACCCGGTGCATTTCAACGAGACCGAAATTGCAGGACGGTACTGGTCCCTTACCAAATACTCTGATATCAAGTCGGTAGATACAGATCATCACAACTTCTCGAGTGCTCACGGTATTACCCTTGGCTTCCCTATAGATAGGCCGTTGCCGGAGGGCGCGTTGGACGTAACAATGTTCATNGCGATGGATCAACCAAGGCACGACGTAGAGCGNAAGACGGTATCGCCAGTTGTTTCGACGCGCAATTTGGCAGGAATGGAAGCTCTTATTCGAGAGAGGACAGGAAAAGTCCTAGATTCGCTGCCTATTGGGGAAGAGTTTGATTGGGTGGATAAGGTTTCGATCGAACTAACCACACAAATGTTAGCGACGTTGTTTGATTTCCCGTTTGAGGAGCGTCGGAAGCTAACCAGATGGTCGGACGTTGCAACTGCGGCTCCAGGCAGTGGAATTATCGATACAGAAGAGCAGCGTCGAGAGGAACTCATTGAGTGCCTCGTTTATTTCACTCATCTCTGGGAAGAGCGAAAGAAGAACCCAACCGGGGACTTCGTATCGATGCTTGCGCACGGTGAAGAGACCAAAGATTTAGAGCCGATGGCGTTTCTTGGCAATCTTATTTTGCTTATCGTTGGCGGGAACGACACGACTAGAAATTCTATGAGCGCTGGAGTGCATGCGTTGAATATGTACCCAGCCGAATTTGATAAGCTGCGGGCGGACCCCTCGGTCATACCAAACATGGTAGCCGAAATCATTCGATGGCAGACACCACTCGCATATATGCGAAGAACNGCAAATAANGACTGCGAGATTGGNGGTAAGCAGATTAAAGCGGGCGATCAAATTCTGATGTGGTATCTCTCGGGAAACCGGGACGAAGAAGTCTTCGAAAGAGCGGAAGAGCTGATCATAGATCGTAAAAATGCGCGCAATCACATGGCCTTTGGTTTCGGGATTCACAGGTGTATGGGTAATAGAGTCGCAGAAATGCAACTCCGCATACTCTGGGAAGAGATTTTAAAACGCTTCGATCATGTCGAGGTAGTTGGTGAGCCCGAGAGAACATTCTCCTCTTTCGTTCGCGGCTATACTAAATTGCCGGTGCGACTTCACAAGAAAGCTTAATACTGATCTTCAGCGGTTAAACACTCAGTCTCGCATCGCGAGGCTTGGTTCGCTGCCGCGTACGGCGAGTGGATGCTATCTGTACGGATCTGACTAGTCTCGCGTTTTAATTTTGTTGTCTCGGGAAATGTATGTTTTTGTGCGGGAATATTGCTTCCTTTTTTTTCTGGGTTGGGTCGATTGTTATGTTGGCTCTCGGCACCTCTTCAGCTCTTGCTGCACCGTCGATGGATGCAGTTCCACTGTCTGATGACCCTTATCTAGATGGCGACGTAGCCAATGACCCCGCCTGGAACTCTGCATTGGCTGCAACGGGGTTTGTTCAGGTCAGGCCGTTTGAGGGTACGTCGGCGAGCGAACGGACAGAAGTGTTTGTCGGCTATTCAGACGATACCTTATTCATTGGAGTGATTTGTTACGACCGCGAACCGGAAAAATTGATTATCTCCGATGGCGGCCGTGACTCGATTACTCCGGAAGTTGATAACTTTGCCGTGGTATTGGATTCCTTTAAAGATCGGCAAAACGGGTTCGTGTTCTCTACTACTCCTGGAGCAGTGCAGTTCGACGGCCAGGTAGTAAAAGGGGGAGTAGGCGGTTTTCGATCCGGTGGTGGTGGGTTCAACCTAAATTGGGATGCTTCTTGGGATGTAGCTGCGCAAGTAAATGAAGACGGCTGGAGCGCAGAATTTGCTATTCCGTTCAAGTCGCTAAGGTACGGCGGCGAAACCGTGCAGGACTGGGGAATCAATTTTCATCGCATCGTCGCGCGACGTAATGAAGTCTCATTTTGGGCGCCGTTAGATAGACAGCACAACATATTTAGGGTGTCTGATGCCGGCACTTTAAAAAATGTATCCGTTCCAAGACAGCGCAACTTTAAAATCACACCGTATTTATTAGGTCAATCTAGAAGGGGTGGAACTTTAGCGAATAATTCTGAGAGCGAGGGAGATTGGGGTTTAGATGCTAAGTATATGCTCACGCCAAGTCTGTCTCTTGATCTTACCTACAACACGGATTTTGCCCAGGTCGAAGCAGATGATGTGCAGGTTAATCTGGATCGGTTCAGTATATTTTTGCCCGAAAAAAGACCGTTTTTTCTTGAGAACGCGGGTCAGTTTTCGGTAGGGAACCCGCGGGAAGT
>PAFJ01000059.1 GCA_002704325.1 Gammaproteobacteria bacterium
CTAGAAAAATAATTCGATCTTTAAGCAGCCGCGAATATATGTCATAGGCGCGCTCTCCCCGCGCGGTTTGCTCAACTACCATCGGCACCATGCCAAGGTTTTGCACTGGCTGTGCCAATCGATCGTGNTCGTAAGACATTCTTTTACCTCATTGTGNCGATATCTAATCGCTGCATCATAATTGCCTTATCGGCCATATAAAGTCAGTCGGCAGATTCGGTCTTTTCTTGTGTTTCACTCGCGTCGANCTCNGATCCATCTGTCTCTGCATCCGCTTCCGCCTCTGGGTCTGCNGTTGCAGCCCCACTCAACACGTCCGCATAGCTCGCGACAACTTCTTCAATCGTCGACTGCTCTAATATAAGGTTAACAACCTGATCTTCAAGTACGCCCATTTCAACATTCTGCATCTGTTCAGGGTTACTTCGGTACCACTCGATCACTTGATCCGGCTCGTCATAGGGNTCTGCGATGCTCTTNAGCTGTTCATCAACCGCTGCCTCGTCTGCTTTAACTTCGTGTTTAACAATAATCTCGTTAACCACTAGTCCAACTTTNACCCGCTGCTCTGCTTGGTCTTGAAACAACGCATCGGGCAAATCCANTTGTGGNGCCTGGCCCTGCGGCATCTGGAACTGGCTCAGCATCTGATTCTTCAGCGCACTGATTTCTCTTTGCACTACGTCAAACGGCAATGTGAAGTTATGTATTTTCGCTAANCCGTCCATAACCTGCTGTTTAGTTTGATTTTTTACAGCCGAATCAAGCTCCCGCTCCATATTCTTTTGCACTTCTTCTCGAAAGCTCGCTTCACCACCTTCCGANACCCCAAATTTTTCAAAAAACTCATCATTAAGTTCAGGCACGACAGCCTCGCTGACTTCGTGAACAGTCACCGAAAACTGCAACGTCTTGTTTTGCAATTCTTCTGCCCGATAGTCTTCAGGGAACGTGGCGTCGAATGATTTTTCTTCGCCAACGGCCATCCCCAATATCGCCTGATCAAAGTCTTCAATCATTTGCCCCTCACCTACTTTAAAGGTGAAGTTCTCTCCACATGCCGACTCGACACGCTCTCCGTCCAAGTTACCAACGAAGTCAATTTTCAGTTGATCGCCACTCGCGGCGGCCCGATCAGCCACTTCAAAGCTGGTGTGCTGCTCTTGCAGCTTGCCAATCATCGTCTGAATGTCGTCTTCACTGATCTCCGCACTCGGTCGCTTGATATTAATCTTACTAAAGTCGGCAAGGTCGATCGTGGGATAAACCTCAAAGGTCGCTGTGAATTCAAAATCAATGCCTGGATTCATTTTCACCACATCCAGCTTCGGCGACCCTGCGGGATTCATTTGCTCCTGCTGCACAGCCTGCACAAAGCTGCTTTGCATGAGCTCACTGGCAACTTCTGCTCGCACAGCCGAGCCATAGCGACGGCGAACCTCTTTCAACGGCACCTTACCGGCTCGAAATCCTGGAATATTTACTCGACCACGCGCCTCTTGCAGACGCTGGGTGATCTGCGTTTCGAACTCCTCACTGGCGATGGCGATCGTCAAACGGCGTTCTAAGCCGGTCATTGTTTCAATGGATACATTCATGCTTTTTTTCAAGAACTGCTACTGGATAACATAGGCTCTCTGACTGCTCAGGTCGCCTAAAATGAGCGCGGCATAATACACTAGCAACCACTGAAATGCTTGAAGACAAGCGACTAAATCTTCGGCTAAGAGTTCACGGTCTTGGTCTTACAATCCGGCTCGTCTAGCCTCGAGAGATTCTCTGATCTGATGGTGGGCCGATCTATCAAGCCGGTAACCCAGATACAACACGCCAGCAATTATGCCGCCAATCATCGCCAAGGGACCGTCTACGATACCCAAGCGGAAAATAATGTCTTGTGGAACTTCACCCGGAACAGAATACGCTGGAAGTTCGATGTAGTACTGCAAGGCCAATCCGGTAACGAAGTGGCCGATACCATTCATTGCTTTAGCAAAGAAAGATCGTAGAGAATAAAAGATCCCCTCTAATCTTAGGCCAGTGTTGAGTTCGTGTTCATCAGCAATATCCGCAAGTGCTGACATCACCGATATGTTAAGTACAGCACCAAAAAAAGAGGAAAACGTTCCAAAAAATATAATAAAGGCGACTAACGCCCATGAGGAATTTGCGGGCGCAAAACCAAGCAGCGCAAGGTTGACCGTCATAGACCAAAAAATGCTTAAGCCTACGGAGGAGAGCGAGATCGTCCAGCGCTTATCGAATCGATCATGCAGCCTTGCGGCCAAAAAGAAACCGATATGCACACCGAAAATATTGTTCAGTATTAAAAATCCAATTTGATAGGGCGTAAGTTCCCAAAAGAACGTGCCCATATAAATCGCTAATGTTTCGTGAGTTCCGATCGTAAGCGATAAGAAGAACAGGCCCAGTAACAAATACAAATAATTACGATTCTGCAGCACTCCCCAGATATCCGCATAAAATGTACCGATGGAGATCTTGCGATCTTCATTCATCTGGTTTTGTTTGAGCAACGGAATCTGATCTTTTGTTCCGAATGCGCAGGCAAAAATGGACACGATTATAATTATGCAGACGGTTAGCGCTGTCCAAGTGTGTGCGGGCCGGTAGAGCTGACCGCCTTGGTCCGCAAAAATAAAGCCAAAAACCAAAAACCAAGCGATTACGTGGATTATTGTCCCTCCATAGAGGGTAAATAGGTTATTGAATGCCATGATCCTAGTGCGCTCTAGATAATCGGCGCTTAACTCCGCGCCCATCGCAAGATGAGGAACAACGTAAAAGGTTTGGCAGGCTCTCTGCAAGACAGTGAAAACCGTCAGCCATATGAACAATANAGTATGGGATTCGACAACATAAGCGGGCGGGTGAAAAATCAAAAAAACGAACAACGCCAACGGTATCGGTGCAATAAAAAGAAAAGGATGCCTTCTGCCCCACTTAGATCTAAAACGATCGGAAATCGCGCCTATAAGAGGATCGGTTATTGCGTCGGCCAATATCGCTAGAAAAAAGGCTAGGCCAGCTAACCCGGCCGGCAAACCGAGTACCTGCTGGTAAAAAATCATTCCCAAGGCGTGGAAAATCCAGTTGGAAGCGGCTTCACCGCCGGCACCCACNCCGAAGTAAAATTTCGTCCGAGTGGCGACCCGCGAGCCATCACTTGCCGTAGCAGCAAGTCCCGAGCTATCAGTAAAGTCTCTGGTCATCCAACGCTCCCCTTTTGACCGCCTTATTCGACCAAACCCCCTAAGCCTAGATCGACGTCAATCTCGCGCAGCTGTGCTTATCTTTGCTCATAAGCAAAGATGCCCCAACTATGCATGCCCCGACTTTCGAGATCCATCAAATTTTGGACGTCTTTTTTGGATAAACGCACGGGCGCCCTCTTGCATATTCTTTGGTATTAGCACCGCCTGATGCCTCATCTCGAGCGCCAGCTGCTCCTCAAAAGTGGAGTGAATCGATTCGTTGATGGTTTCTCTTATTCGCACAGACGCATCTGGCGAGGAGGCCTTGAGAATTTCACATACCCGACCGACCTCCTGATCGAGTTCGCTATCTGGAACTGAACTCCAAATAAGGCCCCAATCCACCGCCTGCGCAGCTGCAATTCGATCCCCCAGTAACGTGATTCCCAGAGCCCGCGCCCTACCTGCTCGAAGCGGCACATTCCATGTNGTACCCATATCTGGAACAATGCCTAAATTCGGTCCAAAAGTAGCTACAAAAAACGCCGACTCAGCCGCAATAGTTATGTCACAAGCCAGCGCTAGACCAAACCCACCGCCTGCAGCCGCTCCGTTTACTCGAGCCACAGTGGGAACCGGGCAACTCATCACATCGGCAAGTGCCTGATTGAACGTGTCCTGTTTATTTTTCGGACGTTCAGCTTCCGATTTATCAGAGGCCCCCGACTGCGTGTCGGGTTCCGCGACTTGCTGCAAGTCAGCTCCGGCACAGAAACCTCGACCATTTCCGGTGACAACGACGACGCGCACCGAATGATCATTGCGAACCTGTTCAATAGCGTCACTAATACCACCCATAAGCTCGTCACTCATCGCATTTAGGCGATCAGGCCTGTTCAGGGTTATCGTGGCTACCTCATCTTTAACCTCAAAAAGCACAACCTGCTCAGCCGACATGTTTCTTCTCCCTTTGACACAATTTTTATCATCCACAAAAACAATAACTGAAAAAAGTGCAGGCGCTAATCAAAATTTATCCATACAGTGGCGCCTCTTTTCGGTCCCAAGTAATCAGCAGCACTCGGCCAGCCCGCATTTGCCGAACGGCCTTAATTAGGATTAATTTATGCTTTTGACATACGTTTTAGGCCAAAGTTAACTGTAGAGAACCATTATGAGCGACGCCCTTTTATTCGAAGTGAATTCAGCTGTAGCCCTTTTGACGATCAACGACGCCCCGTACAACAGAATGTCGCTGGAGTTTATGGACGAGTTGGAGATGCGAGTAGCTGAAATAGCCGCCGATCAAAAAATCCGCGCAGTCGTGTTAACTGCTGACGGGCTTGAAAACTTCTCTGTGGGGATGAATCTGAAACAACTGCCCGAGGGTATCGCGAAGATGGGCAGCGCCGATGCGGTTTTTGATCAGCGATTGCGGGTGATCGCAACAATAGAAAATATGGGCAAACCTTGGATCACCACTCTCTTTGGCTACTGTCTCGGCGGTGGTCTCGAACTGCCGTTGGGTTGCCACTTTCGACTTGCTGCCACCGAGGGCGCACAGATTGGATTACCAGAGCTGGACCTGGGTGCTGTGCCCGCTTGGGGCGGCAGCGCGAGACTTGCGAAATGCGTCGGCGAGCANCACGCTTTGGACATGATTTTGCGCGCCAAAAAAATCTCAGGCACAAGAGCACTAGAAATCGGCTTGGTTCACGAAATTTGGCCGCTGGGTGAACTGAAGGACCAAGCCATCAAACTCGCCGAACAGTTGGCCGAGATGCCCGCAACCGCGGTGAGAGCAATGATGTCTGTGCTCGTCAATAGTAGCTCACAGAGCCTCGAACAACTGTTGGCTGCAGAACGCCAAGCGGTGCAGGCAAGTCGCGGCACTGACGACGCAAAGGAAGGTATGGCGGCATTTCTAGAAAAACGNCCACCCGTATTTAATCAAAATAGCAGCTGAGAGGGCACGACGTGGCAGTAACAGCGGAACCAATAGCAATGACCGATGAACAACTAAGGCAGTTCATAACGAACGGATATCTCGTTATTCAGTCACAGCTCCCCGCTGANTTTCATGCTCGGATTTTCGACAAACTGCACAATTTAGCCAGCGGCTCTGGACACTTTGGCAACAACCTAATGCCAATGGTACCCGAGCTGAATCAGGTCATCGAAGAACCCAAAGTAAGTGGGGCCTTATCGCGCATTCTGGGAAATAACTACAGTCTGCATGCGCATCGCGCACTGCATGCTAACCCGCCAAGCAGTGATCAGCAGGCATGGCATAAGGACAGTTATTGGGGCTATACACGGCGGGTTCGAAATCACCGTCCTTGGTGGGCAATGTTAATGTACTACCCCCAAGCAACACCTCAAAAAACAGGGCCAACGGGACTCCTGTCCGGTTCCCAGTATTTCCATCAACTGCTGCCTAATGACTGCAGCAACGTTGCGGCCTGCGGAGCAGCCGGCACGCTGGTGCTGATACACTACGACTTGTGGCACCGCAAAATGTTGAATAAGTCCACGCGCGACCGCTATATGGTCAAATTTCAATTTACTCGGCTATCACCTCCCGACGTCGGATCTATAAAAAATCCACCGGCATGGCGGCGACCTAAGGATCGGCCAAAATTCGATCTAAACCCGATCTGGCGATCGACTTGGGATTGGCTACATGGCGTAGAGCCTATGCCGAAGTACGCCACGGCCAAGGATCCGAGCAGCCAGTTGACTCATCAGCTCTATGGCGATGACGAGGTCCGCGCACTGCAGGCCGCATTTCAATTGTCCGGACAGGCCCGAGCTGGCAGTCAGAAAGCGCTGGACACACTATCTGCGGCACTCAACGCTAACTTGGAGGAAAACGATAACACGCGGCGATATGCAGATAACGGTACATATTGGAGGGCTGATGCTGCCGCAAGAAGCGCGGCACATGGCCTCGTTAACGTAGGCGAGAACGCGCTTAAAGTTTTGAGTGCAGCCGCGAAGTCTGGTTCTCCTCGAGGACGGAAACACGCTGTTTTTGCGCTAGGCGAGATTGGTACCCGCGCAGCCCAAAATATTTTAGTGGATTCGTTAAGCGATGATGACCTGCACGTCATAATCAATGCGATAGAGGCCATTGGATTTACGCCGCCTACAAAAAAAGCTACCGAAGCGCTGATACGCCATCTGGAGCATGGAGAATCCGAAGTCCGTTTTGATGCCGCACTAAGTCTATTACGATTTGCTGCGAATCCAGCATGCGTGTTGAAAAACCATATGGTGAAAGCACTATCGACTTCACTGAACGACAGTAACCGCTATGTTTCTGCCTACGCAGAACAGGCCCTTCAGCTGCTGGGGACAAAGGAAGCACTGCAGGTGTTAGTGCCTTTTCTATCGAAAACGCGCTGGTGTTCTTATACGGACAATACAACACCCTTTTAATAACGCTGGGTTCATACTTTTGCCCTTGCGGCTTTCCCTTTAGCGAAACGGTTGTATGAGTTGGCCGAGATAAGAATTGGGCATCGGCGTATCGATTCCATAACCGCGAGGCAATTTATCTGCCGGCAGAAAATACGTCCCAAATATCCAGTCAAAAAGCGGCAAAGCACCGGCATAGTTGCGGTTCCTGATGTCCTTATCCACAACATGATGCCAATGATGGTACTCGGTGGTAACCCAGAGACCTTTCATAAACTTTAGGCGCCAACCCAAATTGGCATGGATTGTCATATCCCACAAAGAATTAAACACACCCAACCAAAGCAAATCGACAAGATCGAATCCAAGAAGCATCAATGGAACGCCAACAAAAAAGNCCATAAACGCACCGTCCACCGGATGTCGCCGCTCTCCGGCCACCCAATCTAGCTGCTCAGACGAATGATGCACGGCGTGAAACCGCCACAAAATNGGCACCTCATGGCTTAACCGATGCCCCCAGTAGATCAAAAACTCTTGGGTCAAAAAGGCCAAAGCAATAAGCGCCACCAATGGCAGTCCAGAGAGCAGCATCACAAGAGACTGCGAGCGCACAGGCTCTAACAGTGGGAATAGCAGCATTACCGGCAAAAACGCCAACAAGCCGGTAATCATCACGTGCACTAAATCTACAGCTAGTCCTCTACGCAGAACATTTTGGCGATGCCTCGGCATCAGGCGTTCCAAAGGGACCAGAACGATAAGCCCTAGAAGCAAAAACAAAAGCGGCCCACCGTCACTATCCGAAAAATACAGATAGCCATAGTAGCTCGTTGCTAAAAACAACAGCGCTACGTGTATAACCAAGCCGAGCCGCTCTTGATTGGTTGCCGTAGATTTAGCAATTCCATCCTGCTTCAATCTCAAATCTCTTTCTCCTTGGCGACAATACGGGACTCAAACCAATTCTGTCGATCTGGCAAACAATCCCTGCAATGACGACTATTGGCAAGAGCAAAATAATAACCGCGACAGCGCTGCACTCAGGTGCTCTGCTGATTGCGCACTAAACGACCAGCCTGGGTTGAGCTTTACAAAACTCTCAACGCTTTGCGTTGTTAAACGTGCGAGTTAATTTCGAATAATCCGCTCCGTTAGGGCTGTCGAGAAAATCATCGTCGCCCAACAACTGAGCCATTCGTGCACCATGCGCGCTAATGAGCTCAGATTTTGCTAGCGCGTAATTCTCTACTGGCCGCATCATCAGGCGGCTGTANGTAATATGGCAGACGACTCGCTGGCCNTCGATGANNCGCGGATAATTGGAGTGCCATACATTGCCGTCCCAAACGACAATCGAACCTGCTGGGCATTCCACGGCGATCGCGCCGACCAGATCTTCGCACTCTTGTTGGGATGGATGTCGCCGCTCCGCCCCGCTGCCCGGAACGATCAACGTTGCACCGCCTGCTTCGGAGTACTCGTCGCAGGCCCAACAGGCGGTTAATAGCATATTGTGTTCAGGAAACGGCGCCGGCAACCAGTTATGGTCAGCGTGCAGGCCAATACAAGGGGCATTTTTTTCCCGAACGCTGGCGGCCACCTGACTTAATAAAAAACCACGGCCAACGGAAAATTCCGCAAGAGCAAGGAGCTTCGGTTGCAAAACAGCTTCAGCAAATACCTTATCTTTGGCCAAGAGCATGTTCGCTCCGCCTCTTGAACTAAGCTTGAGAATCGCGGCACGCAGAGCGGTTGTGAATTCGGGTGCAGCAACCGCCTCAACGACGGTCCAGCCTTGACTCGCCAATTCCCTGCAATTGTTAAGTACTCCCAAATCTTTNACGATGGGCAAAAGTTCAGCCGATACTGCATCAGGCGCGAGCGTATCCGTAAAGCGCTTTTGCGAAAGATCTTCCATGATTTGCCCCTGTTAAGCGAACCGCTTTAATACTCTACCGAAAGGTCTAGANCAGAAAAAGTGCAGTAATTTAGGTCTACTCAGCTAAATTTCATTGGGCCTCGGCTAACTGGTCTTTTTGTAGCGGACTCTTTGACCCCATCGGTTCATTCTTAATAGTGCGCTGCAGCCACGTAAATGCGGCCAATGCAACGAACAGTTGCGACACCAAGCCACCGATAAAAATACCGGCAAAGCCAAACAGACTATTACCAAGAAGCGCTAGAGGCAGCGTAAGACAGAGCATCTGCACAGCGGACATTACGAGCGGCGGCATCGGGTGCCCCAGTGCGTTAAAACTGTTCCATGCATTTGCGGTGACTCCCATGAGCCCAATACCCAGCGGAACAATTAATAAATAGGTACGCGCCGCTTGCGCAACCAATTCATCATCCGTTGCTAACGCAATCACTGACGGCGATAAAATATAAAGAACAGCGTAGGCGAAGGCGCCCCACCCCAGCGCAAAAACATGCCCAAGAAATACGGCGCGACGCACGCGCTCACGATTTCCCGCTCCCCAATTCTGACCGACAAAAGGCGCAACGCTCATGGAAAGCGCCCAAATCACCATTGCGAGCATTGTTTCTATACGTGCAGCCAAGCTGAAGCCTGCAACCACCGCAGAACCATATTCGGCAACTAATCTCGTCACGAAGGTCATCGTTGCGGGGCCTATGAGGTTGCCAGCAATGGCCGGTAAGCCAACATGAAAAATTTCTTTAGTGGAATCCAACAATCCGTCTATAGAAAAAATGAGTATTCGGTCTCGATAGAGACAATACCCATAAAAGAAAAAACCAATTATTCGTGCGAGAACAAAAGCCATCGCAGCACCCGCAAGACCGAGCCCAGAAAAGTCCCCAAACCCAAAAATAAAGATGGGGCCGAGGACAATTTGCAGTCCTGCTCCAAGAGTCATCAAATATCCTGGCGTCGCCACATCGCCCAGGGCCCGCATAAGCGATGATCCCACCATAGCTACCGCGAAAAATGGCAGCCCTAAAAACCAAATCTCCATGTAGCCTACAGCGAGACTCTGGACATGCCCATCCGCCCCAAGGAGACGAAAAATGTAGTGCAGATTTGGTTGCACAAGAACAATAAGCACAGTAATCAGAAGCACAGTAATCAACAGGCTGTGGCTGATAATAATCTTTGCCTGATCCATTCTCGCGGCACCGACTCGACGGGCAACCACAGAAGACGCCCCGACAGACAAGCCCATGGTTAAGCTTTGCAAGAGCATGACTATTGGGAACGTAAAACCGAGGGCTGCGAGCTGCTCTGTGCCAATAAGGCTGATATAGACGGTTTCTATGAGGTTGGCGCTCATAACTGCCACCAAGCCAAGCACCATGAATCCGGTAAGCCTGACTAAATGCTCGGATTCAGGACCCTGAGTGAGATCGTGAGCATTACCTGTATCTTTTTTGTTACGAGTTAAAATAAATCATCCTCATCGCTTAAGAACTCTCGCGACATCTAGTTTGTGGCGCAAGCTCAACTGCTTGCAAGTATCCGCAGCACTCCGCGGGAAGCCTGCCAAGGGGAAAAATAGGTGCGTTAATCCAAAATGGGCAAATCCGCAAATGCACGACGCGCCCGCAGACCGCAGTTTTGAATGCCTGCCTCAACTACGCATCATTCTCCAACCAACGGTTAAATTTAGGCGAACGCTTTTCCTTGAACGCACGCGCGCCCTCACGTGCATCTTCATGATGATCTGATATCGCGGTTTTTGCGGCAATTTCATCCAATGACTGTTCGAAAATCATATCAGCTGCATTGTAGACCGAGCGTTTTAGCAGCCGTTGCGCGACCTGCGGCCCATTAGCAATCTCCGTCGCCATAGCCATTACACGGGATTCTAGTTCTGCATCCTCTACAACCTCGTGTACCAGACCCAACTCCAGAGCCTGCTCTGCGTCAACAATTCGCTTGTTTATGAAAAAGTCCATGCTCTTTGCGACACCCATGAGCTGAACACACAGGTATTGTCCACCCTCATCCGGCAGCAAACCAAAGCGTAAGGTGGCGCTGCCCAATTTCGCAGACCTCGCAGCGACTCTAAAATCGCACGCTAAGGCCATGGTCATACCGGTTTGAATCGCGACTCCGTTGAGTGCAGCAATCGCAATTTTGTCGCAGTTTCGGATCGCCAAATTAAGCGTTTGAGACAAATGCCGCAGACCCTCATAGGTACCAATATCGGAATCATGACCGGGCGGAATCGGTGGCATGAGTGGCTCCCCAGGAATCGCTTTGCCCTGTCCTGAGATGTCGTCTCCCGCACAAAAAGCTCGGCCGCTACCGGTAAAAACAAGCACTCGAATCGAATTGTCCATCTGGGCTTGAGTGATGGTCTCAATCAAATCCCGCTTTATGCCATGACTCAGGCCATTCAAGCGCTCCGGCGTATTAAACTGAATCCATGCGATCCCTGGTTCTCGCACGGAAACTTCAAAACCAGTAAAACTCCCTATTCTCATCACTCCCTCCTGTTGCGCTCTATTCGGCAAAATCCTTAGCAAATCCACTAATACTTTGCAGCGTACACCTCCTCACCAGTTTCAACATTAGTGCCACAAAATTGGCGAGTCTAGTAAACAGATGTCGCGAAAGGCTAATGCGCTGCACGTGCTTGCGAGGTGAATCTTTCAAGGATCGAAAATCTTTCCCTCGCTGCGGAACTGTCGATCGGACAGTGAACACTAAATTAGGGTACTTTTAGCCAAGGGGAGCAGATCTATGACATCCAGCCACAGCAAAGATAATTTAGTCGAGCGGCCATTAACCACTTGGGAGTTATCCGCCTATTCCGGAATCGCAATGCCAATGGCCGCTATGGGTATGCCGGTCGCTGTTTATCTACCGCGGTTCTACTCCGAAGGCTTGGGACTATCGCTAGCGACCGTCGGGCTCATCTTCACCCTGGCGCGCATCTGGGACCTCATCACCGATCCAATTATGGGACTTGTAATTGATCGTTTCGAATCGCGTTGGGGCCGCCGCAAACACTGGGTAGCCCTATCCATACCGGTACTGATGCTGGCGATATGGATGGTTTTTATGCCGAATCCTGATGCCGTAACGCCTTTCTACCTCGCATTCTGGCTGCTGATTTTATATATCGGCTATACGATGCTAACGATTTCCCACCTCTCTTGGGCCGCTGAGCTTTCAACCAGCTACGATGCTCGCTCCAGACTCTTTGGATGGCGCGAAATTTACGTGATCGCGGGGATGACGATTGTGCTGGCTATTCCTGCATTTTTAGAACTTACCGGTAGCGCCGAGGAAAACATAAAAGTCGCCAGTATGGGCTGGTTCTGCTTATTAGGATTTCCGGTTCTTGTGCTTCCTCTTCTTTTTTCTGTGCCGGATACCAAATCAAGTGGCGAACCTCGCATAGAATGGCGCCACGCCCTCGGAGTAATTTTCAAAAACCGCAGCATGCTGCGCCTACTCATCGCTGATTTTTCACGAGGTCTTGGCATGTCCGTCTCAGGGGCTCTATATATCTTCATAGCGGCGACCTACTTCGCTCTACCCAAGCATGCGAGCATCGCGCTGCTGTTTTATTTCCTTGCAAGCTTTATCGCGATGCCGTTTTGGATGAAGGCGGCCTACAAATACGGCAAGGATCGGGCACTCAAATTTGCCGTTGCCTATGTCGTAATCATCAATCTCGCATTAATACCTTTTGCTGAGGCAGGGAATATTGCTGTGCTGTGGATTTTCACCATCAGCTTCGGTTTGGCATTTGGCGCACCGCCAATGCTGCTACGCTCAATGATGGCCGACCTAACCGACGAGGACGAGCTGCAAAGCGGCCAAAAACGACCCGGACTATTCTTTGCTCTTTTGACTACAACCGACAAGGTAGGCGCAGCTCTAGGCGTAGGCATCAGTTTCAGTATTTTGGAACTGGCGTTTGGCTTCCAACCTGGGGGCAGCAACTCAGCAGATGCACTCGAGGGACTTCTGTTAACCTATACGATCGGGTTTGCCGCACCAACATTGATCGCCTACTTGGCACTGAGAAGCTACCCGCTGACTAAAGAAAAGCACGACGCCATCGTCGACGAGCTTAGGGCGCGACAGGCATAAACCAACCCAAATAACGGCAACCGCCGGCAACACTAAACACCTGATAGTGGCGGTTTTGCCCATCACAAAGACATACCAGACCAGTATCACAAGGCTGCTAACAAGCCCGATAGCGTCGCGCCATGAGCTCTAAACGTTACTTTGCGCTATGAGGAGGCAACTAGAACCACTAATTGGAACAGTAATTCCACTCCATCATCTACCCCGGGTATTAGCAAAACACTCAGCGCTGTGACGGCGACCACTAACCCAATACGTGCAAATAAACCGTTCATTAGCGGCTCCCTACTGCGACCCTTGGCGCCGCTTCAAACATCCACAAATCACCAGAATCTATTGTCGCAGGCGTTGCCTGGGAGGAATATTTCTCGTTTATCAGCGCAGTAAGCTCGTCGAGCCCAGCACCGCGCTTAATGCGCACAAGCTGGCGCTCGTATCTCACACCATCGACACGGATTACCGCGCGGCCATCGCGCTCTGCCTGTGCAGGCCAGCTTTTCCAAAGTTTGCCAACCAAGCTATTCATGTAACCAGACCAGACGTAGATTTTGCCGTCAACTGACGCCGTCCATATGCGCCTGGAGTGGTCGGGCTCAAGCAATTGCAGCTCAATTGTTGAGATATCATTCACAAACTGCCAGTCTGGCTCTGAACCGTTATAAAGCTTCCCAGACACAAGCGCTCCGCCAGAAAACACGCGATTTGGGCCATCCGCAAAGCGTTGCTTAATTGCAGCGGTTCCTACAGCCGTCACCAGCACCAACAAAACCCAAAGACCAATCACACCTGCTCTTTTCGCAATGCCCATTTCCCTTACCCGTACGCAGCTATTACCGAAGCGTCAGAGCCTAAAGCGACAGCTGCCTTTGAGCACCTTTTTTATTCATTAATGGCGATTAATTTGGCGATACCAGCCGAACCTTGCCGATTCACCGCTAAGCAACGCGATGGGCGCACACAATGTTAGCCGCGGCCTAGGCTAATTCGCGTCGTCGTCCGCGCCCAATTGATATTGCGGAAGTAGCCTAAGATTATCGGGAAACAGTTCAGGCGATAACCCGGCGTCGCTCAGCGCACCTGTTCCATGAAACGGCATCTTCGGCCATCCGCCACCCACGTTCGCTGTAGCTTCTTCTTCAAGCTTTGTGCCCAGCACACAGGCAGCCTGAATCGCCGCCGCGCTGGGCATTTGGATTTTTTCATTGGGCATGCCGGAGTTAATGCGCAGCGGCTCTGGCAATCCCAAGCGCTGATACTGCTCAGATGGGCATTCGTTGCGAACCATTTCGCTTAACATCATCTCAATCATCCGAGCCTCAACTTCTCGTGAACGCAAAGGTTTGAGTTGGCTTGGATCTGTGTTCAGGTCAAACAATAGCGTGGCCTGACGACCAAGCCCTTGCGGCGTTTTGTTCGATAGAAAAACTCCAGGAGTACGCGCGGGGATGCGCATAACTTTGCAACCCTTTAAAAACGTAAAGCCATCCCAGCGTTCCCATTCCTGCAACTCTGCAGGTGCAAACCGGCTCCGCATGTGCGTCGGCATCAGCGTATATTCAAACAAAGGGCCGTTATCCTCTGTAACATTGCCTCGCATGTAGACGTATCGCCCATCTGTTACGTTGACCTGCCCACCCATGACCCCGTAGAGACTCGCCAATCGCGGCGAACGATCCGACGCCATTGCATCGAACAGCGGCTTACCCTGCATATCTTTGGGAATGGGAATATCGAAGAAGTCCAAAATCGTAGGGGCNAAATCAATTGTCTGCGCGAGCGATTGCCGCGACTGATTGACTTGGTGTGGCGCTCGCGGGTCATAGGCCCAAAATGGTATGTGGGCTACTTCTTGAAAAAATGGCGCNACCACTTTGGCCCACCAATCGTGCTCTCCCATCAAAAAACCATGATCTGTATTCACCAATAACAAAGTGTCTTCCCACAAATTGTACCGATCGAAAACGTCGAGTACTCGACCTAACTGCTGATCACAAAAAGACACTAGAGAGGCGTATAGATAGCGAATATGTTCAACGGTTTGGCTATCTTCTCTGACTTCTCGGTACGGCGGCCAATCAAATGGTGGGCCGGTGTATTCATGGGGATAGAGCGCTTGGAACTCTTTCTGCGAGAAAAAAGGCTCGTGCGGATCGAAGGTTTCAATTTGTAAAAACCATCGATCCGCATCTTTGTTGCGCTCAATAAATTCCAAACCAAGATCAAAGGTNATGTGNTGAGGCTGCAAGTCTGAACTAATCATATGCTCACGATTAATCGTATCTTGCTTTTGAAATGGCAACCGCTGATGTTCCGGCCAGCGATCAGTACCAAACGTAGGATCTCTNAGCTTTTCGACATCGCCAATCCATTTATCACCCTCTTGCCCGCGCACCAGATCAAACGTGGTGTACCGTTGATGGTAGGTAGCACCACCGTCTTCCCAATANTGTTGGTGATCAGTGACCTTATGAGAATGTACGCCGTGTGAATCAAGTATCTCCGGCATAGAGTCATCGAAAGGTTCCAACGGCCCCCAAGATCGGTGCAGGAAGTTATAACGGCCTGTATGCATCTCTCGGCGCGCAGGCATACACGGCATAGAACCTACGTAAAAGTTGTCGAATTGCAGTGTCCGTTTGGCCAATCGCTCAAAGTTAGGCGCCTTCACCCATTCATTTCCGTACGATGGGATGAAGTGCCGGCACAGCGTATCGTACATGACCATTACGCAGCGTTTTTTAGGCATAACCCGCGTCCAAATTAAGCCGAACTGATGACCGCTTCGATGCGCGCGGGAACATGCTTATGAAGCGGCGTGCCGAGAAATTTATCTCTCAGTCCAGTCGTGGTCAGCTCATTGGGCGATACGCCTATTGCAACGTCACGACCTGAATCATCGGGATACAACAGACCAAGGCCGTTGGGCAATGANAGGGTTCCCTGCATCATGCGATCGTCAATTGTAATTGGCACNATNACCGATCCNGCCTGCGTAGTGAGCCGGACTTCGTCGCCCTCAATGACTCCGCAACTTTGCGCATCCACTGGACTAACGGCCAGTGCAATGACCGTCTTTTTCTTGATCCAACCGGGATCCCGCACAATCGTATTTGCGGTGTAAGCGCGCCGCTCACCGGCTGCCAACAGCAACGGTAATGCAGGATCACTGGGAACCAAATCTTTTAGCGACGCTAAGGTCTCAACTTCATCCAGCATCTCACCAACCGCAAGCCGCACTTTATTGTCCGCAAATCCCAGTTCACTAAAGCAATCGACGATGTCGCTTGTTGAAAACACCACACCCGAGCGCGCATTTATAAGGCCTTCGAACAAGTTATTGCCTAATTCTAACCCTTGCCCAACAAAACCGGCTCTGGCCACTGCTGCGGGATTCTCTGCAGCAAATCGTTGGGCCAAAAGCCAGTAGCCCGCGCATGACTCAGAACCCGCAGGAAGCACAGACCCCAAGGTTCGATAGACCACGTATTGTAAGTATGGGCCCCAATGTGGATTAGCCATCATGGCCTCAAACATGGCTGGACTGAAAGTTTCCAGACCCTCCCGTGCGGCGGCTTTTAGCGGTTCAATTTCCTTAAGATCAAATGGCTCGAGTGCTTCTATGAATCGCGCGTGAATCTCCGGCTCAGCCAAAGTGCCCTCTAACGGCCTGCAAACAGGTGCACGCAGGTGATGATGATTGTCGGGATATTCGAAATTGAAAAAGGTTGATTCCCACTTTTCATACTGACTCGAAGCGGGTAATACATAATCCGCCTCGCGAGCGGTCTCAGTCATAGACACGTCAATTACAACAGACAAATCCAGCCGACGCATTGCTCTGCGCCAGCTGTGCGAGTCTGCTAAAGAGTGGCAGGGATTACCGCTCTCCACCCAAAGTGCTCGATAACGATTTGGGTGATCAGTAAGGATTTCTTCCGGGATAACATTACATGGGACTAATCCACCAACGATACGCGCACCAACAACGGGCGATCGTCGACCCGCGTCTTCATAGCCCAAATCATCGGCCTCGCCAATGTCATGAACCCCAAAGAACTGGCCTACGAGCGACTGCAGTGGCGCAAGNGTGTTCGGCTTACCAAAGTGGCCCGTGATCGTCATCATTAGCAAGTTCAAATAACTTAGGAGCGTGGAATGCGGCGCCATTTGCACACCCAGATCCTCATAATAGGCGCTACTTTCTGCCGTCGCTATCGCGGTAGCGGCGGCTCGTACATCACGCGGATCTAGGCCTGCGAAATTTGAATAAGCGTCAACGTCAATGTCGCTAAATCGGCTTATAACGCGCTCTAAACCCAGCACGTGCTCATCTAACCATGCCGTTGGTATTAGGTTCTGCTGAATCACATGAGCAATCATTGCTGAGAGTGCCCAAGCATCGCGACCGGGCTTTACCGCCAAATGAATATCGGCTAATTCCGCGCTTTCGGTGCGACGTGGATCAACAACAATCAGGGTTCGGTCTGGCGCTTTGGANATNTCTTTTAGTAACACCCTTGCGCGCTGAATACTGTTCGATTGCCAAGGGTTTTTTCCGACTATAAACAAACATTGGGTGTGCTCCATTTCGCCGTGCACATTGGTTCCGAACATCCGCCCCATCATCCACGCGTACCCAGTTTTCTCTTGGGCCAGGGCGTTACTTTGATATCGCATATCCAGTGCTTTAGAAACNGGCCCGAAGTAGCTCCCGCCTAAATGATTGCCTTGCCCGCCACCGCCGTAACGAAAAATTTTATCGCCCCCATGTTCGTCGCGAATTGCGGCCATTTTTGTGGCAATTTCGTTAATTGCGACATCCCAACTTATTTCTTCGTAACTACCGTCTGGCCGTCTCCTTAACGGCGAGGAAAGTCTGTCCTTACTGCTTTGGTAGTAGTTGATTTGGGCTGCTTTGTTGCAAATGTAGCCTCTGGACGCCGGGTGCTCTTTGTCGCCCCTGACTTTCAGAATAGACCGGCTACNTTCNTCNGTCTGTACTAGTATCCCNCAATTGGCGTAGCACAAATTACAGGCCGTCGCATGCCAACTCTCTTGCGTACCAGAAGCCTCTTCCATGGTTCCTCCTATCTCCATCTGATTACCAGTGACCTGAATATTTACTCGGCCTCGCCCAGGGCTCGGTGAAACTGCGTATCTATCAAAGAAGTTAAACTTAATTGCAAATACTTTTCCATCTAGGTGAGCACGAGAATTTATGATTACATTGTTAATGTTTGCCGTAACTGGGAATCAAGCCTTGAGGAATGAAGCGAGTCACGGCAAGAAAACACTAGCAAACCAAGTCAGTAACGAATGTGGGAGTAGGAGCGTTGACTGATGCACAAGATCAAAATCCTGAAATTTCAAAACCGAGCATCGATTTAGTTGACCCTTTCATCGGCGTCGACGGTCCCGGCAATACCCTCTGCGGCCCCTATACCCCCCTGGGCTTGGTACGCCTTGGACCCGATTGTGTGCCGCCGCATCCAACCAATGGATACAACAGCGATCAGGCGTTGCAGGGATTTTCCCACACCCANGTCAGCGGAACAGGCGGTGAGGGTCGATTTGGAAATGTTCGATTAACTCCGTTCGTTGGTGAACCGACCACGGAACCACCAACGTTTTCTCGGCGCAACGAGCGCTCAAGAGTGGGGCTTTATCAGGTTTGCCTTGAGCCCGGCTCGATCGATGTGGAACTTACCTCTTCACCGCGATGCGGTATCAGCCGCTTTCAGTTCCCGCAGGGTTGCGACGCTAACGTCCTAATAGACGCAAGCGCGGTGCATAAGTTTCACCCCCTGCGTCATGCAGTTTGTCTTAGCTCTGAAATACGCTGGATCGGTAATCAAGAATTCGAGGGCTCTGGTACCTTCAAGGGCGGTTGGGGNCATAATCATCCCTACGATATTTTCTTTTCCGGGACGGTCAGCCAAGCACCTGCCAGAACACTGGTAGGATCAAGCGAAACACTTTGCGATGGCAAAAAAGCCGAAGGCGTTGGCGCGAGAACCGTCGCCCACTTTACTAATACGCGACTGGTAGAAGTACGTATTGGCGTGTCTTTTGTCAGTGTAAAAAAAGCCNAAGACAACCTGAGGCNTGAATGCCAACAAAAACCATTTGAGGCGATNNTGGGCGAGCACGCGCAAAATTGGGACGGTTGGTTTGATCGCATAAAAGTCGAAGGAGGAAGTGAAGAACAAAGATCTATCTTTTATACCTTTCTTTATCGGCTGCTTTGCATGCCAACAGATCTTGGCACTAACGACGAACTCACACATTGGCGGAGCGACGTAAGGCACTTTTCCGAGTTCTATACGCTCTGGGACAGCGTGCGAAACGCAAACTCGTTATTGATGCTATTTGCCCCAGAGTTACAGCGCGACATGCTTAACTGTTTGCTCGACATCGCNACGCAGACGGGCTGGCTGCCCGATGCATGGATAACCGGTCACAGCACCAAAGTTCAAGGCGGCAGTTCCGCCGACATCTTATTTAATGAGGCTCNCCTGAAGGGAATTNNAGGAATCGACTACGCCAGCGCCTTAGATTTTATGCGCAAAAACAACGAAGTCGAACCAGANGATCCATANAGCCACGGGCGGTATCTTCGCGATTACAGAGATCTAGGCTANGTCTCAACAAANGCCATTAACTGCGTCAGTCGGCACCTAGAATACAGCTACCAGGACTGGTGTATCTCAAGTCTAGCGCAACAGCTTGGTCACAATGACGTTGCCCAACANTATATTCACAGCGCCAAAAANCTATGGAACCTCTGGAATCCCGAACTGGCGCATTTCGCGCCGAAAGATCCGNATGGCCAGTGGGCNCAACCNTTTGACGTAAATCGAACCCGACCG
>PAFJ01000060.1 GCA_002704325.1 Gammaproteobacteria bacterium
TCTGGCTTGCACGCAGCGTTCAAGTCGGTTTTCCCGATTGTGAGTTATTCTGGCAGCGCAGCTCTAGAATACGTGGATTACAAATTGGGTGAGCCTGCGTTTGATGTGAAGGAATGTACGCTGCGTAGCATTACCTATGCTGCTCCTTTACGCGTCAAAGTCCGTTTGATCATCTATGACAAAGAATCTTCGAACAAAACGGTTAAAGACGTCAAAGAACAAGAAGTCTATATGGGTGAAATACCCCTAATGACTGAAAACGGCACCTTCGTAATCAATGGAACTGAGCGCGTTGTGGTTTCTCAACTGCATCGTTCGCCAGGCGTATTTTTCGATCACGATAAGGGCAAGACTCACTCATCTGGCAAGCTGCTCTATAACGCTCGAGTAATCCCTTACCGTGGGTCATGGCTCGACTTTGAATTTGATCCCAAAGATTGCGTATTTGTGCGTATAGATCGGCGTAGAAAGCTTCCAGCCAGCATTATTTTGCGTGCTTTGGAGTACACGAGTGAGGAAATTTTAGAGACCTTTTTCGAGACTAATACGTTTTATTTTAAAGACGGCGCGTTAGCCGTTGAGCTGATCGCCGAGCGCCTTCGTGGTGATGTGGCTACCTTCGATATCTTAGGTGCCGATGGTAAAGTCATTGTGGAAACCGGTCGCAGAATCACTGCTCGTCACGTCCGCTTGTTGCAGGACAGCGGCATGACCAAGTTATCGGTTCCCAATGAATATCTGCTTGATCAAGTAACGGCTAAAGATCTGGTCGACCAATCAACCGGTGAAGTTGCGATACCGTGCAATACCGTGATCACCGAGGAGGTGATGGAGCAGTTGACCGAGTTAGGCTCGAGCGAATTTCAGACTATTTATACCAATGATCTAGATTGTGGTCCGTTCGTTTCAGATACGCTGCGAATTGATCCTAGCCGAAACAAATTAGAGGCATTGGTCGAGATATATCGCATGATGCGTCCAGGGGAGCCGCCGACGAAGGAAGCGGCGGAAAACTTGTTCAGCAATCTATTCTTCTCTAATGACCGATATGATTTGTCAGCGGTTGGGCGCATGAAGTTCAACAGACGATTGGGTCGTGAAGAAATAGAGGGTGAGGGCACGTTAGGTAAAGATGACATCGTTAGCGTTCTTAAAACGTTGATAGATATTAGAAATGGTAAGGGCTCGGTGGATGACATCGACCATTTGGGTAATCGACGAGTTCGTTCGGTTGGCGAAATGGCGGAAAACCAGTTCAGAGTAGGCCTGATCCGGGTTGAGCGAGCCGTGAAAGAGCGACTGAGTTTGGCTGAGTCGGAAGGTTTGATGCCTCAAGACATGATCAATGCCAAGCCTGTAGCAGCGGCGGTCAAGGAATTCTTTGGGTCTTCGCAACTTTCCCAATTCATGGATCAAAACAATCCGTTATCCGAGGTGACGCATAAGCGTCGGGTATCGGCTCTTGGGCCGGGGGGATTGACGCGCGAACGTGCAGGTTTTGAAGTTCGCGATGTTCACTCTACGCACTACGGGCGTGTGTGCCCCATTGAAACGCCAGAAGGCCCCAATATCGGGTTGATTAATAGTTTGGCGACGTATGCGCGTACCAATGAATATGGATTCTTGGAGTCTCCCTACCACCCTGTGGTAAACGGGGTCGTCACTAGGGACGTAGAGTATTTATCGGCAATTGATGAGGCGGAATATGTTATTGCCCAAGCCAGCGCGCCGGTGGATAACAAAGGCCGCTTCACTGCGGATATGGTGGATGTGCGGCATCGTAACGAGTTCACCAAGACCGCAGCAGAAAATGTCAACTTTATGGATGTGTCACCCAAGCAGGTGGTCTCGGTAGCGGCATCTTTAATACCGTTCCTTGAACACGATGACGCTAATCGCGCATTGATGGGTTCTAACATGCAGCGTCAGGCAGTGCCGACGCTTAAAGCAGAGAAGCCCTTGGTTGGTACCGGTATGGAGCGTAATGTCGCCCGGGACTCCGGGGTTTGTGTGATTGCGCGGCGCGGTGGCGTCGTGGATAGTGTGGATGCAGGCCGTATCGTAGTGCGCGTAGCGGATGCTGAAACCGAGGCGGGCGAGGCGGGCGTAGATATTTATAGCCTAACCAAGTTTACCCGATCTAACCAAAATACCTGTATCAATCAGCGTCCTTTGGTTAAGCCAGGTGATGTCATTGCCAAGCAAGATATCTTGGCCGATGGCCCGTCAATTGATATGGGCGAGCTTGCGCTAGGGCAAAACATGCGCATCGCCTTCATGCCTTGGAATGGCTATAACTTTGAAGACTCTATCTTAGTCTCAGAGCGGGTGGTAAAAGAGGACCGCTTCACCAGTATCCATATTCAAGAACTTACCTGTATCGCTCGCGATACTAAGTTAGGGCCTGAAGAAATCACCTGTGATATTCCCAATGTAGGTGAGGGAGCCTTATCGAAACTTGATGAGTCTGGCATTGTTTATATCGGAGCGGAAGTCAATGCTGGCGATATTTTGGTGGGTAAGGTCACGCCGAAGGGCGAAACTCAACTGACACCAGAAGAAAAACTACTACGAGCGATTTTCGGCGAGAAAGCCTCTGACGTTAAAGATTCTTCCCAGCGTGTGCCGAGCAGCGTTAAGGGCACGGTGATTGANGTTCAGGTGTTCACGCGNGATGGTGTGGAAAAAGATCAGCGGGCGAAAGACATTGANTATTCTCAGCTGGCTGAGATTCGNAAGAATCTCGACGACGAATATCGCATTGTTGAGACTGCGACTTACGAGCGACTGCAGCGCGCCCTGTTAGGAAATAAGGTCGCCAGCGCGCCAGGCAAGAGCAAGGGTGATCAGATTGATGACGCATATCTGCAANCGCTTGCCGGCGATGATTGGTTCCGCATCCGGATGCAGGACGACAGTTTGAATGGCCAAATTGATAAAGCGGACGCGCATTTAAAGGAGCGTAAGGCCGGACTTGATGCAATCTATGAAGATCAGCGCGGTAAGCTAGAGAGCGGAGATGATCTTGCGCCGGGTGTACTAAAGATTGTGAAGGTTTATTTGGCCATCAAGCGTCGTATTCAGCCAGGCGATAAAATGGCCGGACGTCACGGTAACAAAGGCGTGATTTCGGTAATTATGCCTGTCGAGGATATGCCTTTTGATGAGCATGGCGAGCCGGTAGACATCGTGCTCAACCCTTTGGGGGTTCCTTCACGGATGAATGTGGGGCAGGTGTTAGAAGTCCACTTGGGGTGGGCTGCCCGTGGTATTGGCGACCGCATTAACAACATGCTGGAAGAGCAGCGAAAAACGGCGGAGATCCGAAAGTTCCTCACGGAAGTCTACAATCAAGTGGGTAATCCGGTTGAGCTAAAATCTTTGAGCGACGCCGAGGTCTTGCATTTGGCCAATAACCTGCGAACAGGATTGCCTTTTGCGACGCCAGCATTTGACGGTGCTCAAGAAGAGGAAATCAAGGCGATGTTAGAGCTAGCGGGCCTTCCGAGTAGTGGTCAAACAACGCTCTTCGATGGTCGTACAGGGGATGCTTTTGATCGGCCTGTGACTGTTGGCTACATGTATATGCTGAAGCTCAACCACTTGGTGGACGATAAGATGCATGCGCGGTCGACGGGTTCGTATAGTCTGGTAACGCAACAACCACTTGGTGGTAAGGCGCAATTTGGTGGTCAGCGATTCGGGGAAATGGAAGTGTGGGCCCTTGAAGCTTACGGCGCTGCTTATACCCTGCAAGAGATGCTTACGGTCAAGTCGGATGACGTAAACGGCCGCACCAAGATGTACAAAAATATTGTGGATGGTGACTTTAAGATGGAGCCGGGGATGCCGGAGTCCTTCAACGTGTTGGTCAAGGAGATCAGATCCTTGGGCATTAACATTGAGTTGGAAACTGACTAGTGACCTTGGGTAGCCTGATCCAAGAAAGATTAGGCGTAACTCAGCCGGAATGGCTGGCGTCCAAAAAGCATGAGGAAAGATCGTGAAAGACTTACTTAACTTATTAAAGGCCCAAGGCGGCGTAGAAGAATTCGATGCGTTACGCATTGGTTTAGCATCACCGGAAATGATCCGATCGTGGTCATTCGGTGAAGTGAAAAAGCCGGAAACGATTAACTATCGCACCTTTAAGCCCGAACGCGATGGTCTATTTTGCGCGCGTATCTTTGGCCCAACCAAAGATTATGAGTGCCTCTGTGGCAAGTATAAGCGGCTCAAGCATCGAGGCGTAATTTGTGAAAAGTGTGGCGTCGAAGTCACCCTTACCAAAGTTCGACGTGAACGTATGGGGCATATCGAATTAGCCTGCCCCACGGCGCACATTTGGTTTTTGAAGTCTCTGCCCTCGCGCATAGGCTTATTACTGGATATGACGCTAAGGGACATTGAGCGGGTTCTTTATTTTGAGTCCTTTGTTGTCATTGATGCAGGATTGACCGATCTAGAGGTCGGGCAGTTGCTCACCGATGAAGAGTATTACCAAAATCTTGAAGAGTACGGTGATGAATTCGACGCTCGGATGGGCGCCGAAGCCGTTCAGCAGCTGTTGCTGAATCTGGACATGGACGCTGAGATCGCGCAACTGCGAGAAGAAATTCCTGCAACCAATTCAGAGACTAAGATAAAGAAATTTTCCAAGCGCCTAAAACTCATGGAAGCGTTTGTGAAGTCTGGGAATAAGCCGGAGTGGATGGTTATGACCGTACTCCCGGTATTGCCGCCAGATCTTCGTCCGCTAGTGCCGCTGGAAGGTGGTCGTTTTGCGACGTCGGATTTGAACGATCTTTATCGCCGAGTGATTAATCGAAACAATCGACTTAAGCGGTTGTTAGACCTGTCNGCGCCGGACATCATTGTTCGTAACGAAAAACGCATGCTGCAGGAGTCAGTAGATGCGTTGCTGGATAATGGTAGACGAGGCCGAGCAATTACCGGCTCAAATAAGCGGCCGCTCAAATCATTGGCTGACATGATTAAAGGCAAGCAGGGCCGTTTCCGTCAAAACTTGCTGGGTAAGCGAGTCGACTATTCGGGCCGTTCTGTGATTGTTTGCGGCCCAACATTGAAGCTACACCAATGCGGGTTGCCCAAGAAGATGGCGCTGGAACTGTTCAAGCCGTTCATTTTTGGCAAGCTCGAAGAATTGCAGCTAGCTACCACAATCAAAGCTGCCAAGAAAATGGTAGAGCGGGAAACCGCAGATGTCTGGGATATCTTAGCGGGCGTGATTCGCGAGCATCCTGTAATGCTTAATCGTGCTCCAACTCTGCATCGATTGGGAATTCAAGCCTTTGAGCCAGTTTTGATTGAAGGTAAAGCGATTCAATTNCATCCGTTGGTTTGTAGTGCATACAACGCGGATTTTGACGGCGATCAAATGGCGGTACACGTACCTTTGACATTGGAGGCACAGCTGGAAAGCCGCGCGTTGATGATGTCGACCAACAACATTTTGTCTCCAGCAAGCGGCGAACCGATAATCGTGCCCTCTCAAGACGTTGTTTTGGGCATTTATTACATGACGCGGGAAAAAATTAATGCTCTTGGTGAAGGCTCAGTATTTGCGAACATCGACGAGGTGCACAGAGCATTTTATGCTCAGCAGGTAGGCTTGCATGCCCGAGTAAGGGTGCGCGTTGAGGAGCATTCGGCCGATGAAGCAGGCGGGGTTACCTCTCAATCTCAAGTCTATGAAACAACGGTGGGGAGAGCGCTGCTCTACGACATCGTGCCAAAAATGTTGCCCTTCGATATGGTCAACAAAGCCATGGACAAAAAAGCAATTTCAACGCTCATCAATGATTGTTATCGCCGTTGTGGTTTAAAGGATACGGTAATTTTTGCCGACCAATTGATGTACGCCGGTTTTGCACGTTCGACATCTTCGGGCGCTTCAATCGGCGTGGAAGATTTTGTTATTCCGCAAGCGAAAAGNACGATCATTGCTGAGGCCGAGGCTGAGGTTGAAGAAATCGAGTCGCAGTACGCTTCGGGATTGGTTACCCAAGGGGAAAANTACAACAAGGTGGTAGACATTTGGTTGCGCGCTAATGATCTGGTGGCGCGCGCCATGATGGATGGTATTTCTAAGGAATCGGTAGTAAACAAAGAGGGTCAGGACGAAGAACAGACTTCGTTCAATTCAGTCTANATCTACGCTGATTCTGGGGCCCGTGGTTCGCCTGCCCAGATACGCCAGCTGGCGGGTATGCGCGGATTGATGACCCGACCCGATGGTTCCATTATCGAAAATGCGATTACGGCNAACTTTCGCGAAGGCTTAACTGTAAACGAGTATTTCATTTCGACCCATGGTGCACGAAAAGGTCTGGCCGATACCGCGNTGAAGACCGCAAACTCCGGATATTTGACTCGGCGTTTGGTNGANGTNGCGCAGGACGTTGTAATCACAGACCAAGACTGTGGCACGAAAGACGGATTGTTTGTTACCTCGATTATTGAGGGCGGCGATGTGGTCTTGCCTCTTGGTGCTCGGGTTTTAGGCCGTACTGTTGCGCAAGATATTCATGCGGCTGATGGCAAAGAGATCTTAATTGAGCGTGGCACGCTCATTGACGAGGCTTGGGTAGAGCGCCTTGATGAATTGGGCATTGATGAAATGTGGGTGCGATCGGCAATTACGTGTGAAACAGCGCATGGCGTCTGTCGAACATGCTATGGCCGCGATCTTGCTCGAGGCCACTTTGTGAACGTCGGTGAGGCCGTGGGTGTTATCGCCGCACAATCGATCGGTGAGCCCGGTACCCAGTTAACGATGCGGACGTTCCACATCGGGGGCGCTGCATCAAGGGCTTCCGCGGTAGACAATATCCAAGTCAAACACGGCGGTACGGTAAGACTGCATAACCTTAAGACGGTGCAGCGGGAAACCGGGGAACTGGTTGCGGTTAGTCGTTCGGGAGCGGTTGCCGTTGCCGACGATCACGGTCGCGAGCGTGAGCGTTACAAGCTGCCATACGGGGCGGTATTGTCCGCTAATGAAGGGGATGCGGTTGATGCAGGCCAGGTCATAGCGCAATGGGATCCGTTGACTCACCCGATTGTTGCGGAAGTGGCCGGTGCAATCGAATTCCACGAAATGGAAGAAGGTTTGTCGATGAATCGTCAAACGGATGAACTTACCGGACTCAGCAACATTACGGTACTTGATCCGAAAGATCGGCCCAGTGCTGCGAAAGACCTGCGGCCAGCGGTACGACTTGTGGACGCCAAGGGCGGCGCGGTGATGCTTCCGGGTAGCGAGGTTCCCGCGAATTACTTCATGCCGAATAATGCGATTCTGAATACCGAAAATGGTTCGAAGATAGGTATTGGTGACATTATTGCGAGGATTCCTCAAGAAGGATCGAAGACACGCGATATTACTGGTGGTTTGCCGCGAGTTGCGGACTTGTTTGAAGCAAGAAAGCCGAAAGAGCCAGCTATTCTTGCTGAGGCGACGGGTGCTGTCTCCTTTGGTAAAGAAACCAAGGGCAAGCGCCGCTTAGTGATCACCCCTGCGGACGGCGATCCGGTAGAAACGCTTATTCCTAAATGGCGGACAATTGGCGTCTTTGATGGTGAGCAAGTTGAGAAGGGCGAAATCGTATGCGATGGGCCGTTCAGTGCTCACGATATCCTGCGACTGAAAGGCGTGGAAGAGTTGGCGAAGTATATCGTTAACGAGATCCAAGAGGTTTATCGCCTGCAAGGGGTGACGATTAATGATAAGCACATTGAAGTTATTGTTCGTCAGATGCTGCGCAAGGTAGAGGTCACCCACTCAGGCGATTCGCATCTGATTCGTGGTGAACAACAGGAGTACTCGCAGATCCGTGAGATAAATGCTGGGTTGCTCGCAGAAGATAAAGCTCCTGCAGAATTCCAACGAATTTTACTTGGAATTACTAAAGCATCGTTGGCGACGGAGTCATTCATCTCAGCGGCGTCATTCCAGGAGACAACTCGAGTACTTACTGAAGCTGCGGTCACTGGCAAGAAAGACTACTTGCGTGGGCTAAAAGAGAACGTGGTCGTAGGCCGACTTATTCCTGCTGGCACTGGTCTAACTTATCATGCGGATCGCAAGCGGCAGCGCGAAGAAGAGCTAGCGGCAGGTGATCGTGAGACGGCGACTGCTGATGAGATCGAACAGGCGCTTAGTGAAGCATTGGCGGCTCAGAGTTCGGACTAAGCCGAACCGCGCTGCCAAAGCGGGCAAAACCTTGGTGTTAACAGTCTTGTGAATTAAATGGGGCGTGATTAGAATGCGCCCCCACCTGGTGACCGGATCACTCGGTGGATAAAAAGTGGAGAAAGATCGAGCATGGCAACAATTAGCCAGTTAGTAAGAAAGCCGCGAAAGCGTAAAGTGGTGAAAAATATCGTTCCAGCACTGCAGGCATGCCCGCAAAAACGGGGCGTGTGTACACGTGTGTATACGACCACACCTAAAAAGCCGAACTCCGCATTGCGCAAGGTTTGCCGTGTGCGTTTAACAAACGGGTATGAGGTAACGTCTTACATTGGCGGTGAAGGCCACAATCTTCAGGAACACTCGGTTGTGCTTATCCGCGGTGGTCGAGTTAAGGATCTGCCCGGTGTGCGCTATCACACCATTCGCGGAACATTGGACACGTCTGGCGTAGCTGATCGCCGTCAGGGGCGCTCCAAATATGGTGCCAAGCGACCGAAGTAACGGTTGCTAAATAACGTAGAGGCCAGCGCCTCACACTACTTAGATATTCTCAGTAAGGCCCCGGTGGTTCGGGGGAGACCTGAAGAAAGGAGAAAAACATGCCAAGACGTCGCGTAATAGCCAAACGGGAAATTCTGCCCGATCCTAAGTTCAACAACCAAGTGGTTGCTAAGTTTATTAACCACGTCATGGTGAGTGGCAAAAAAGCGGTTGCCGAAAGCATTGTCTATGGCGCTCTTAATCGGGTACAGGAGCGTGACAACGCAGATCCCATCGAAGTTTTTGAAAAAGCCTTGGACGCTATAGCGCCCATGGTAGAGGTTAAGTCACGCCGTGTGGGTGGTGCGACCTATCAGGTGCCAGTTGAAGTTCGCCCCTCGCGACGTCAAGCTTTGGCAATGCGTTGGTTGGTAGACAGCGCCCGCTCACGCAGTGAGAAGTCTATGGCCGCTCGACTAGCTGGCGAGTTTATGGATGCAGCCGAAGGTCGTGGGTCGGCGGTTAAGAAGCGGGAAGACACGCATCGTATGGCTGATGCTAACAAGGCGTTCGCGCACTATCGCTACTAATCCATCCTTCTGCTAATCCGAGACAACGGGTATGCCTCGTTCGACGCCTATCGGCCGCTATCGCAACATAGGCATNGTCGCTCATGTGGATGCGGGTAAGACGACTACCACAGAGCGGGTTCTGTTCTATACCGGNTTGTCCCATAAGATTGGTGAGGTCCATGACGGCGCAGCGGTCATGGACTGGATGGAGCAAGAGCAAGAGCGCGGGATCACTATCACCTCCGCAGCCACGACCTGTTTTTGGCGCGGCATGTCCCAACAATTCGATGAGCATCGAATCAACATTATTGACACCCCTGGGCACGTAGACTTCACGATTGAAGTGGAGCGCAGCCTGCGAGTGTTAGACGGTGCGGTAGTCGTATTTTGCGGTACCTCTGGGGTGGAGCCGCAGTCGGAAACTGTATGGCGTCAGGCCAACAAGTACGAAGTGCCGCGCGTTGTATTTGTCAACAAAATGGACCGACAAGGCGCCGACTTCACCAGAGTCGTCGAACAAATACGCGATCGACTGGGTGCGAACCCAGTCCCTTTGCAGTTAGCCATCGGAGCAGAGGAGTTATTCGCTGGCGTCGTCGATTTAATCACTATGCGCGCAATTTATTGGAGTGATGACGATCAGGGCCTCAGTCACCGAACCGAAGACATTCCAGAAGATCTCCTAGAAACAGCCGAAAGTATGCGGGAAGAGTTGATGGAAGCTGCGGCTGAAGCCAACGAAGAGCTAATGGACCGTTATCTGGAAGAGGGTGCCCTTAATGAGGCCGATCTGCGTCAGGGTTTGCGAATTCGAACATTGGCGAATGAAATTGTNCCAGCACTNTGTGGCAGCGCNTTCAAGAATAAAGGCGTGCAATCGGTATTAGATGCNGTGGTGGATTTTTTGCCAGCGCCGACNGAAGTCAAAGCGATTGANGGCACCTTATCTAANGGCGATCTGGCTACACGGCATGCCGAGGACGATGCGCCCTTTGCTGCATTGGCATTTAAGATTGCGACAGATTCCTTTGTCGGGACTTTGACTTTTTTCCGTGTCTATTCGGGTGTTTTGAAGACCGGCGATCAGGTCTACAACCCGATCAAAGACAAGCGCGAGCGAATCGGTCGTATGGTGCAAATGCACGCCAATAACCGTGAAGAGATCAAAGAAGTCCGGGCTGGTGACATCGCTGCGGCAATCGGTTTGAAAGATGTCACCACGGGTGAAACTCTGTGCAGTAAAGAGAAAGCTATCACCTTGGAGCGGATGGAATTCCCTGATCCAGTGATCTCGGTGGCGGTTGAGCCAAAGTCTGTCGCGGATCAGGAAAAGTTGACTGTGGCCCTCGGCAAACTCGCTCAGGAGGATCCTTCTTTTCGTGTAGAGACCGATAAAGAAACGGGCCAAATGATNATTTCNGGTATGGGCGAATTGCATCTTGAGGTTATTGTTGACCGGATGCAGCGTGAGTTCGGCGTAGCAGCAAATATCGGTAAGCCCCAAGTGGCGTATCGAGAAACCATCCAATCGAATATAGAACACGAAGCCAAATTTATTCGTCAGTCCGGTGGGCGCGGACAATACGGGCACGTTAAGTTGCGTCTGGAGCCGCTGCGAGACGAAGAAGGCAACTACGCTTATGAGTTCGTCGACTCGATCGTTGGCGGGGTCATCCCGAAAGAATATATACCGGCGATCGATAAGGGCATCGCTGAGCAAATGCAAAATGGCGTTCTCGCCGGCCACCCATTAATTGGTGTAAAAGCTACATTGATAGACGGTTCGTTTCATGAGGTGGACTCCTCAGAAATGGCGTTTAAAATCGCTGCCGCGATGGCGCTCCGTGAAGGGGCGATGACGGCGAGCCCGGTTCTTTTGGAACCAGTTATGACTGTAGAAGTGGTAACACCAGAAGATTATATGGGAGATGTCGTAGGCGACCTAAATCGGCGCCGCGGCATGATTAACGGCATGGAAGAAAATCCAGCCGGCAAGGTGGTGCGGGCGGAGGTACCGTTATCCGAAATGTTCGGGTATTCGACGGATTTGCGCAGCAGCACTCAAGGCAGGGCAACGTATACGATGGAATTTGCAAACTATGCAGAGGTACCAGCGTCGGTAA
Source organism: Gammaproteobacteria bacterium (assembly GCA_002704325.1). Classification (GTDB taxonomy): domain Bacteria; phylum Pseudomonadota; class Gammaproteobacteria; order Pseudomonadales; family Azotimanducaceae; genus UBA4421. The sequence continues at coordinate 11,394 of PAFJ01000060.1, forward strand.
TGGATCGAATTCGAACATAGATCTACTTCACTTTAAGGAAAGGTAATGGCCAAGGAAAAATTTGAACGTAATAAGCCGCACGTAAACGTGGGGACGATAGGACACGTAGACCACGGTAAGACGACGTTGACAGCGGCGCTGACGAAGGTTTGTGCGGAGGTTTTCGGNGGCGAGATGCGGGATTTTGCGCAGATTGANAACGCCCCTGAGGAACGCGAGCGGGGTATTACGATTGCGACCAGCCACGTTGAGTATGAGAGTGAAGGTCGTCACTACGCNCACGTTGATTGCCCGGGTCACGCGGACTATGTGAAGAANATGATCACNGGAGCGGCGCAGATGGACGGCGCGATACTAGTTTGTGGAGCAACGGACGGACCGATGCCACAGACACGAGAGCACATTTTGTTGTCTCGTCAGGTCGGTGTACCGAAGATTGTAGTGTTTTTGAACAAGGCGGATTTGCTTGCGGAAGACTGCGGTGGTGTTGGCACTGAAGAATACGAAGAGATGAAAGAGCTCGTAGAGATGGAGCTTATAGATTTATTGGAGCAGTACGAGTTTCCAGGGGATACGCCGATTATAATGGGCAGCGCGTTGATGGCATTGGAAGGCAAGGACGACAATGAATTGGGCGTTACGGCGGTCAAGGCGTTGGTTGAGACGCTGGACAGTTATATTCCGGAGCCTGAGCGAGCGGTTGATCAGCCGTTTTTGATGCCGATTGAGGATGTTTTCTCGATTTCAGGGCGCGGCACGGTTGTGACGGGTCGAGTAGAGCGAGGTATTGTGACGGTCGGAGACGAGATTGCGATCGTTGGCATTAAAGAGACTGCGATGACGACGTGTACGGGTGTTGAGATGTTCCGTAAGTTGTTGGATGAAGGTCGTGCTGGCGAGAATGTTGGCGTATTGTTGCGTGGCACGAAGCGTGAGGAAGTAGAGCGAGGGCAGGTTCTGACGGTTCCGGGTGCGATTACTCCGCATACGAAGTTTGAGGCTGAAGTTTATGTGTTGTCGAAGGATGAGGGAGGGCGTCATACGCCGTTTTTCAAGGGCTATCGTCCGCAGTTTTACTTCCGCACGACGGATGTCACGGGTGCTTGTGAGTTGCCGGAAGGTGTTGAGATGGTGATGCCTGGCGATAATGTGAACATGGTTGTGGAGTTGATTTGTCCGATCGCGATGGATGAAGGATTGCGTTTTGCGATTCGTGAGGGTGGTCGCACCGTAGGTGCGGGCGTTGTCTCTAAAGTCATCGACTAAGTAGGGCGCACAAAATCAAGCGCGAAAAGCCGGGCTTGCACCGGCTTTTTTTGCGTCTGAGCTCTAGATGTCNTGGGATGGCTGATCNGGGCGGTGAATAGCGAACAAAACTATTTATCGNGCTCACAGTGTTGCTTGGGGGTGCGTCCCTCTGTATAGTTCGCGTCCCGCTTTCCTAGGGATGAGCGGAATCGATAAACCCAAAACGCTTGCGCATCGGGCGCCGACGCGTCGAGATTATTCGGGCGAAGGTGGGTNTTGAATGTCGATTTCAGCGNTTAGGCAGCGTTAGGGTAGTGAGGGGATGTAGGCGGCNTANCAGCATNTGGTGGCGCCAGTTCTTTAACAGGAGAAATGTCCGACACGGCAGTTTTGCTCGGCAAAGCGTGGCTGTTTGGACTTAAATTGATTGGGTGGAGTTAGTCCGTGCAAAATCAGCGTATCCGTATTCGCTTGAAGGCCTTTGATCATCGTTTAATCGACGTTTCGACCAAAGAAATTGTCGACACAGCGAAGCGGACGGGAGCTCAAGTAAAGGGGCCAATTCCATTGCCAACGCGNAAAGAGCGTTACACGATTTTGGTATCGCCTCATGTCAATAAAGATGCGCGCGACCAATACGAAATTCGTACCCATAAACGTCTCCTGGATATTGTTGAGCCAACAGAAAAGACGGTCGATGCGCTTATGAAGCTCGACCTTGCTGCTGGCGTAGAAGTACAGATTAGTTTGAATTAATTCGCGCCGAAGGAATTCAGCGTGAGAGGACCAAGGTTGATCGGTTGCCGAAAAGGCGAGTGAAAACCAGGTCGCGACCAAAAGGCTCCGATAGGGAGCCGGCGAAAGGCGTTAGCCGGGTTCGTCTTCCAACTGGAATTGGAGGGGAAGCCCAGCACGCTTCGTTTTCGTGTAGGGCTTTGTGATTTTTATAGCAATGTTCTGCGACGACAGTAGGGCAGCAAGACGGGATAGGACATACACCAATGGCACTTGGACTGGTTGGTAAAAAAAGCGGAATGACACGGATCTTCAACGATGAAGGGGTGTCTGTGCCCGTAACCGTAATCGAGGCGGAGCCGAATCGAATTACGCAGGTGAAGAGTAAAGAAACGGATGGCTATTCAGCGATCCAGGTAACCACGGGCGAGCGTCGGCTAAGTCGCGTTAGCAAGCCAATGGCAGGTCACTTCGCGAAAGCCAGTTCTGGTGCGGGTCGTGGATTATGGGAATTTCGCGCGGCACAGACCGATGGCTTAGATGTTGGTGGTGAGCTTACNGTAGAGCAGTTTGCTGCGGGCCAACAAGTCGATGTGCAGGGCGTATCCAAGGGTAAGGGCTTTGCGGGCACTATCAAACGCTGGAATTTCCGCGGCCAAGATAATACTCATGGCAACTCAATTTCCCACCGCGCGCCAGGATCCATTGGCCAATGCCAAACACCGGGCCGTGTTTTTAAGGGCAAAAAAATGTCCGGTCAGATGGGTAATGTCCGGGTGACCACGCAAAATTTAGAAATTGTTGAAGTCGATGTGGAGCGCAACCTGATTATGGTCAAAGGCGCCGTGCCAGGGCCAACGGGCGGCGATGTCTGTATACGTCCAGCAGTAAAGGGCGGTAGCCATGGTGCTGTTGCGGACGGAGAGAGCGAATGAATTTAGATTTAGCAGTTAACGGCGGCAGCGTAGAATTGGCTGAATCTGCCTTCGCGCGTGAATACAACGAAGCACTTGTGCACCAGGTGGTGGTTGCATTTATGGCGGCTGGACGGCAGGGATCTCGGGCCCAGAAGAACCGCTCAGCGGTAAGCGGCGGTGGCAAGAAGCCTTGGCGTCAAAAAGGCACAGGCCGCGCTCGGGCGGGTACTACGCGTTCGCCGATCTGGCGGTCTGGCGGCGTAACTTTTGCGGCGCAACCCCAAGATCACTCGACGAAAGTAAATCGCAAGATGTACCGCGGTGCATTGCGTTGCATCATCTCGGAACTGATTCGCCAGCAGCGGCTAGTGGCTGTCGAGGCCTTTGCGTTAGAGGCGCCGAAAACGAAAGCGCTTGTGGCGCAGTTGAAGGACTTGGAAATTTCCAATGGTCTTATCATCACCGAGGAGGTGGATGAGAACTTGTTCCTAGCTGCGCGCAATGTAAAAGCTGTTGACGTGCGAGACGTTGATGGGATCGACCCGGTCAGTCTGATCAGTTACGACAAAGTGCTGATTACCGTCCCAGCATTAAAGAAACTGGAAGAGGCACTGGCATGAATCAAGAGCGTATTTACAACGTTTTACGCGAACCGCACATCTCAGAAAAAGTCTCTGTACTCGGTGATTTGGCAAACCAATACGCGTTCAAAGTAGCACCTGACGCTACTCGGGCTGAAGTACGGGAAGCCGTTGAGACCATTTTTAAGGTGTCAGTGACAAAGGTCACCACAGCCAACGTAAAAGGCAAGGTTAAGCGCAACGCTCGGGGCATCACGCGAAAAAAGAATTGGAAGAAGGCATACGTAACGGTCGTCGAAGGTCAAGAAATCGACTTTATGGTTACGGAATAAGGGATCAGCGCAATGGCAGTTGTAAAAACCAAACCAACCTCAGCAGGACGCCGTTTCGTCGTCAAGGTTGTCGATTCTGATTTGCACAAGGGCGCCCCCCATAAGGCGTTGTTGAGCAAGCAAAACAGTACTGGCGGGCGTAACAATGCCGGCCGCATTACCACTCGGCATCGTGGTGGCGGTCACAAGCAGCACTACAGAATAATTGATTGGAAACGCATCAAGGACAACATCCCAGCGACGGTGGAGCGCCTTGAATACGATCCGAACCGNACGGCNAACATAGCTCTTTTGAAGTATGCAGACGGTGAACGGCGTTACATTATCGCGCCCAAGGGTGTGAGTGCCGGAGACCAGTTGATGAGTGGTGGCAGTGCACCAATCCGCTCTGGTAACACGTTAGCACTGCGCAACATCCCTGTAGGTAGNGTGATTCATTGCGTTGAGCTTAAGCCCGGCAAGGGTGCGCAGATGGTTCGAAGCGCCGGTGGTTCCTGCCAATTGGTTGCGCGAGAAGGGGCTTATGCCACCTTACGAATGCGCTCTGGAGAAATGCGTCGAGTGTTGAGCGAATGTCGGGCTACGCTGGGAGAAGTCGGTAACAGTGAGCACAATCTGCGATCNTTGGGTAAAGCGGGAGCAAACCGATGGCGCGGCAAGCGTCCAACGGTCCGTGGTGTTGCGATGAACCCGGTCGATCACCCGCACGGCGGTGGNGAGGGTAAAACGTCAGGTGGGCGTCACCCTGTATCGCCATGGGGTATGCCGACGAAAGGGTTTAAAACGCGCAAGAATAAGCGCACGGACGGACTCATCGTTCGTCGGCGCGGTAAGCGTTAAAGGTTAAGCAGAGAGACTTTCAGAGCAAGAATGGTAAACGGAGAAAGCTAAGTGCCACGATCATTATTCAAAGGTCCATTCGTCGACACCCATTTGTTGAAAAAAGTGGAAGCGGCTGCGGCTAACAATGAGCGCCGACCAATAAAGACTTGGTCGCGGCGCTCAATGGTGATGCCGGAAATGGTAGGCCTAACCATCGCCATCCATAACGGCAGACAGCACGTTCCCGTGTTGATCAATGAGGACATGGTGGGCCATAAGTTAGGCGAATTTGCCCCTACTCGAACCTACCGTGGTCATGCGGCGGATAAGAAAGCGAAGCGCTAAGTAAGCAAAGGGCGATAGAGGAAGAACATGCAAGTCAGTGCAATTGCAAAACGTTTACAGATTTCACCGCAAAAGGTGCGTCTTGTAGCCGATCAAGTACGCGGAAAGCCAGTCGCCGACGCGCTGGATATTTTGAATTTTAGTACGCGCAAAGGTGCCCTACTGGTGCGTAAGACGGTCGAGTCCGCCATTGCTAATGCGGAGCACAATGAGGGCGCTGACGTTGACGATCTGCGTATCGCGGAAATCTATGTTAACGAAGGTATGACGATGAAACGTATTCGTCCGCGAGCAAAGGGCCGCGCGGATCGTATTTTTAAGCGCAGCTGTCACATTACCGTGACGGTTTCAGACAGCTAAGAAGAGAAGACTATGGGTCAAAAAGTACATCCAACAGGTATTCGGCTGGGCATTGTTAAAGACCACACCTCGGTATGGTTTGCCGACAAAAAGAATTATTCCAAATACCTGCTCAATGACATTGAAGTGCGCGATTTTCTGCGTAAGCGCTTGGCGGATGCCTCTGTGTCGCGTATCGAGATCGAGCGCCCAGCTCAGACGGCTAAGGTGACGATTCATACCGCTCGACCTGGGATCGTTATCGGCAAAAAGGGAGAGGATGTGGAGCGGCTGCGCGCAAAGCTGTCCTCCATGATGGGTGTGCCTGTGCATGTAAACATCGAAGAAATACGTAAGCCCGAGCTGGATGCCGTACTGGTGGCGCAAAATGTTGCGCAGCAGCTTGAGCGTCGNGTGCAATTTCGACGTGCCATGCGTCGTGTTATTCAAAATGCAATGCGGCTAGGGGCTGAGGGCATCAAGGTGCGCGTCGCCGGCCGATTAGGTGGTGCTGAGATTGCTCGGTCGGAGGTCTATCACGAAGGCCGAGTGCCGCTGCATACCTTGCGAGCAGATATTGACTACGCGACATGGGAAGCGGAAACCACCTACGGAATTTTAGGCATCAAGGTTTGGATCTTTAAAGGCGAAATCATTGGGCCTCAGGAAACGGCGCAGGCGTCCCAACAGGCCTAACGATAAGGTTTAAGTGCGAAAATGTTACAACCCAAACGTACAAAATTTAGAAAGCAACATAAGGGCCGCAATCGCGGCCTAGCGCTTCGTGGAAGTCGCGTGAGCTTTGGCGAATTTGGTTTAAAAGCTGTAGGCCGTGGCCGTTTAACAGCACGCCAGATAGAGGCAGGCCGTCGCGCCATGACGCGCCGAATTCGTCGTGGCGGGAAGATATGGATTCGAGTCTTTCCAGACAAGCCAATTACGAAAAAACCCCTTGAAGTTAGGCAGGGGAAAGGAAAGGGCAGTGTTGAATATTGGGTGGCGTTGGTGCAGCCGGGNAAGGTGCTGTATGAAATGCAAGGCGTGCCAGAAGATGTAGCCCGAGAAGCGTTGACGTTGGCAGCGGCAAAGCTGCCCTTCAAAACGGTATTTGTTAAGCGGACGGCGATGTAATGAAAGCCACAGACCTAAGAGCAAAAAGTGCAGAAGAATTGCAGGCGGAAGTTTTGCGATTACATAAAGAACATTTTGCGCTGCGNATGCAGCGTGCCAGCGGCCAACTTGGACAGCCGCATTTGTTGAAAGAAGTGCGTCGTGATATCGCACGTATCAAAACTATAATTCAGGAGACGTCGGATGTCTGAGGCAGAAGCGCAAGCGAATAACCCGCGAGCCGTATCTGGCGTAGTCGTTAGCGACCGAATGTCTAAATCGATAACGGTAAAAGTGGAACGTCGAGTTAAGCATCCGGTATACGGGAAGTTTGTTCGTAAGTCGACGAAGATCCACGCGCACGACGAACAAAATGACTGTCAGGTAGGNGATACCGTGACGGTGGTGGAGTGTCGCCCGATTTCAAAGACCAAAACGTGGACGCTGCAGAGCATCGACGTGCGAGCTACCGGAGTCTAACCAGCCATGATTCAAACAGAAACAATGTTGGATATCGCGGACAACAGTGGTGCGCGAAAAGTTCAGTGCATCAAGGTTCTCGGGGGGAGCCATCGTCGCTACGCCGGAATCGGAGATGTAATCAAAGTTACCGTCAAAGAAGCGATTCCTCGTGGTCGAGTAAAAAAGGGACAGGTAATGGACGCCGTAGTGGTTCGTACCCGTAAGGGCGTGCGGCGGGCTGATGGGTCATTGATTAAATTTGATCAAAACGCGGCGGTATTGTTGAACGCGCAAAAGCAGCCAGTCGGCACACGGATATTTGGACCGGTTACGCGAGAACTGCGCACGGAAAACTTCATGCGCATCGTGTCGCTAGCGCCCGAGGTGCTCTAAGCCGCGCGAAAAAGGTAGGGGCGTTAAGAGCGAAGGATTAGTGCGGTCAGAAATAAATAAGAGCTCTGTTCGTGAATCGGACGGCGCGATGTTGGAAAACAAAGGCTTTAGTTATGACTGAGGCGTTAAAGGGAACGGATCGAGAAACGGCATGTTAAAGATCAAAAAAGACGATGAAGTGGTTGTGATCGCCGGTCGTGATAAAGGCCGACGCGGCGAGGTGCTGCGCGTGCTGAAAGACGGTCGTTTGATGGTTGCTGGGATAAACATGGTGAAGAAGCATAAGCGACCGAATCCGAACCTCGGAGAGCAGGGTGGAATTATCGCCCAGGAAGCACCTATTCAGGTTTCGAACGTGGCGATCTGGAACGATGAAGATGAGCGCGCTGACCGAGTAGGCGTACGCGTGGAAGATGACGGCAAAAAAGTCCGCTTTTTTAAGTCAAATGGTAAGGCAATCGAAGGCTAGTTATGGCGAACCTATATCAAAAGTACTGCGATGAAATTCGCCCAAAGCTGCAACAGGATTTGGAAATCAAAAATCCTATGGCGGTGCCAAAGATCACCAAGATAACGCTCAATATGGGTGTTGGTGAGGCGATTGCTGATCGCAAGGTCATGGATGCGGCAGTTTCCGATATGACGGCGATTGCGGGCCAGCAGCCTGTTATTTGTCTAGCGCGCCGTTCCGAGGCCGGATTTAAGATACGTGAAGGGTACCCTATTGGTTGCAAAGTCACTCTGCGCAGCCAGCGCATGTATGACTTTATCGAAAGGCTCGTAGATATCGCGATACCGCGAATTCGAGATTTCCGAGGATTGAATCCCAAGGCATTTGACGGGCGTGGCAACTTCAGCATGGGCCTTACCGAGCAAATCGTATTTGCAGAAATCGATTACGACAAAATCGATAAGATCCGCGGCATGGATATTTGTGTAACGACCACCGCGCACACTAACGAAGCTGCACTTGAACTGCTTAAGGCGTTTAAGTTCCCGTTCCGCACATAGCGAGAGATAGATTTATGGCAAAGCGCTCGATGATAGAGAGAGAAAAAAAGCGCAGTCATGTACGTGCAAAGTACATGCAAAAGCGTATGGCACTGAAAGCGATCATTGCGGATCGTAACGTGTCCGATGAGGAACGCTGGGAGGCGCAGATCAAGTTACAGGCGTTGCCACGTGACTCCAGTGCTGTTCGCCGTCAGCGGCGTTGTGGCGTTACAGGCCGCCCTCATGCGGTATACCGAAAATTTGGATTGGCTCGAAACAAACTTCGTGAAGCAGCTATGCGTGGAGATGTTCCGGGTTTAGTTAAAGCGAGCTGGTAGGAATTAGTTCATGACAATGCAAGACCCCATCGCTGACTTGTTGACGCGTATGCGTAATGCGCAAATGGCTGGCCACGTGACCGTCGATATTCCCAACTCAAAAGCTAAGCAGGCCATTCTTAAGGTGCTGCTGGACGAGGGCTATATAAATGACTTCACCATATCAGATGACGTCAAGGGCGTTATCACGGTAGGTCTGAAGTACCACAATGGTGCTCCGGTAATCGAAGAGATTGCTCGGGTAAGCCGACCAGGCTTGAGGATTTATAAAGAAAGCAATGACATACCACAGGTTCGAGGTGGTCTAGGGGTTGCGATTGTTAGTACCAATAAAGGTGTCATGACGGACAAGTCGGCGCGNGCTCACGGTGTGGGTGGCGAAGTCTTATGCACCGTGTTTTAGAGGTTTTTTATGTCTCGCGTAGCAAATAATCCAGTCGCTATTCCTTCGGGCCTTGAAGTTAACCTTAACGGGCAAGATGTTGCGGTTAAAGGAAAGAAAGGCGAACTGCAGCTAACAATTCACGATTCTGTCGTGCTTACCCAAGAAGAGGGTGAATTGAAGTTGGCGGCTAAGTCCGAGGAAACGTCGGCAAAAGCTATGGCTGGCACCATGCGAGCGCTGGTGCAAAACATGGTTACTGGCGTTACAGATGGGTTCCAAAAGAAGCTTGAGTTACAAGGTGTCGGTTATCGAGTCCAAGCTCAAGGCAACAAACTGACTCTGCAGTTGGGGTTTTCTCACCCTGTGGAATATGTGTTGCCTGAAGGTATAGGTGCCGAAGCGACTAGCCAGACCGAAATCGTTATTTCTGGTGTCGACAAGCAAAAAGTCGGTCAGGTGTGTGCAGAAATACGCGGCTTCCGTCCGCCAGAGCCTTACAAGGGCAAAGGCGTTCGTTATGCGGGTGAGTATGTGCGTCGTAAGGAAGCGAAGAAGAAGTAATAGGCCCGTAAACACCGCCATGATTTGCGGCAGGGTCGAAGAGTGGTGTGTAGAGAAGATCGACACGACTCATGATTGGAGTGGATTCAGGAATGAATGAGAAAAAGAGCAGCAGACTTCGCCGCGCCCGGCGCAGCCGCATGAAGATGCGGGAATTGGGCGCTGTGCGTCTGAGTGTTAACCGAACTCCTCGGCATATTTATGCTCAGGTGATTGCCCCTGACGGNAGCGAGATTTTGGCTCAGGCATCAACTCTGGATGCNACCTTGCGNGGCGGTNCAACGGGTAACGTTGCTACNGCCGAGAAGGTNGGCAAGTTGATTGCAGAGCGGGCAAAAGAAGCAGGCGTCTCTCGGGTGGCTTTTGATCGGTCTGGATTTAAGTACCACGGTCGAGTTAAGGCTTTGGCGGATGCGGCACGCGAAGGTGGATTGGAGTTTTAGATGGCATATTCCGAAGAAATACGTGAAGAAGGACTGGTTGAGAAGCTTGTTCAAGTCAACCGGGTTGCCAAGGTTGTTAAAGGCGGCCGGATATTTGGTTTTACTGCGCTAACCGTTGTTGGCGATGGGAATGGCAAGGTCGGCTTTGGTCGAGGTAAAGCTCGCGAGGTGCCAACCGCNATACAAAAAGCGATGGAAGCTGCGCGGCGGAATATGGTCGAGGTGGATCTGAANGGCGGCACGCTGTGGTACGCAACGACCGCCCGACATTCTGCTTCAAAGGTTTATATGCAGCCAGCGTCAGAGGGTACTGGTGTGATCGCGGGCGGCACCATGCGAGCAGTTTTAGAAGCGGCTGGCGTACAAAATGTTTTGGCGAAGTGTTACGGCTCAACCAATCCGGTGAATGTTGTTCAAGCAACNTTTAAAGCATTGCGAGCAGCTTGCTCTCCTGAGCGGATCGCNCAGAAGCGAGGCAAAGCCGTAGAGGACGTCGTTGCTTAACGACGGAGATAGGTAGGAACTAAACATGAGCGATAAAACGGTAACAGTGACTCTGACAAAGAGCCCAATTGGCCGCCTAAAGAATCATAAGGCCTGTGTGGTGGGTCTAGGACTGCGACGTATCGGGCACACTGTAACGGTGGAAGATACTCCGTCAGTTCGCGGCATGATCAATCGCATCAGCTATATGCTGCGGGTCGAGGGAGAATCCTAATGCGCATGAATGAATTGCAGCCTGCAGCGGGCAGTCACAAAAGCAAACGCCGAGTCGGGCGTGGTCCCGGTTCTGGATTTGGTAAAACCGCGGCGCGTGGTCAAAAAGGCCAAAAAGCCCGTTCGGGCGGCGGCGTGCGGCCAGGTTTTGAAGGTGGTCAATTGCCTTTGCAAATGCGGATTCCGAAGTTCGGTTTTCGCTCGCGGGTGGCGCTAAGTACGGCCGAGGTGCGCTTGGGTGAACTGGCGAAAGTGAAAAGCGAGACAATAAGTCTGGAGACTTTGAAGCAAGCAAATGTAGTTCGCCGCGACATGAAGCGGGTTCGTATCATGTTATCGGGCGAAATCGGTCGAGCGGTGACGGTGGATGACCCAAACATCGCCGTAACTAAGGGCGCTAAGGTGGCGATTGAGGCAGCAGGCGGCAAGGTGGCAACAGGTGGCGATGCGCCAGCTGAGAAAAAAGCGGTTAAAGCCAAAGCGACTGAAAAACCTGCAGAAGTGCAAGATGAGCCCCAGTCGGATACGGCCGAAGAAGAGCCGAGCGACGGCGCTGACTAAAAGAGTCGAATAGAAATTTAACAATGACACGTAACCAAAACGACATGGCCAATCAACTGGCAGGCAATCAGGCTGGAGGCGCCGAACTCCGCTCGCGCCTGTTGTTCGTGTTGTTTGCTCTGATTGTGTATCGTGTTGGTACGCATATTCCGGTGCCAGGAATCGATCCGAGCCAGTTGCAGGCGCTGTTTAATCAAAATCAGGGCGGTATTTTAGAGCTGTTTAACATGTTCTCCGGTGGTGCTTGGGAGCGCATGAGTATCCTTGCTTTAGGCGTGATCCCCTATATCACCGCTAGCATCATCATGAATCTTTTGACGATGATGTATCCCCAATTTCAACAATGGCGCAAAGAAGGTGATGCTGGTCGCCGTAAAATTACGAAGGCGACCCGTTATCTGACCCTTGGTATCGCGCTTGTTCAAGGCGCCTCGTTGGCGGTGACTCTTGGCAATCAAGGACTGGCATTTGATAGCGGCCCCACATTCCTTTTTATTGCAGCACTGACGTTGGTTACCGGATCAATCTTTATGATGTGGTTGGGTGAGCAAATTACTGAACGTGGTGTTGGTAACGGTATTTCGTTACTGATTTTCGCAGGCATTGTTTCTGGTTTTCCTGCGGCGATTGGCCAAATGTTTGAATCAGCGCGTCAGGGCAATTTAAACATCATCGTGCTACTGGCTATGGCGGCAATCGCAGTGGGCTTAGTATGGTTTGTTGTGCGGGTGGAGCGCGGTCAGCGCCGAATCACCGTAAATTACGCCAAGAAACAGCAAGGCCGCCGAGTGTTCCAAGCGCAAAGCAGCCACTTGCCGTTAAAGATCAACATGGCTGGTGTCATTCCAGCTATTTTCGCTTCGAGTTTGCTGCTCGCGCCAGCGTCAATGGCGAGCTGGTTTGGCAGCAACCCNGGGATGGATTGGCTCCAGCAGGTGTCNCTGGTGCTCTCGCCGGGGCAGCCGTTGTACATCATGATGTTCGCCGCCGGAATTATTTTCTTCAGNTTTTTCTATACCGCNATCATGTTTGACCCCAAGGATGTTGCGGANAACTTGAAACGTCAGGGTGCTTACGTTCCGGGNATTCGCCCTGGGCANCAAACGTCNAAGTACATTGATGACGTGATAACTAGGTTGACGGTGTTTGGTGCNCTNTATGTGACACTCGTTTGTCTATTGCCAGAATTCATGGTGGTGTTTTTTGANACCTCCTTCCAATTGGGTGGAACGGCCGTATTGATTGTTGTGGTGGTAGCGATGGACTTTATGTCCCAAGTGCAATCGCACTTGATGAGCAGCCAGTATGCAAAGTTGATGGAAAAATCGAATTTACAAAACTATGGGCGACGGCGTTAGAGCCACGCGTAGGTTGGAAACTATGAAAGTAAGAGCATCGGTAAAGAAAATTTGTAGGAACTGCAAAATCGTGAGGCGCAAAGGCGTCGTGCGAGTGATATGCAGTGCTGAACCGCGCCACAAGCAGCGACAGGGTTAACCCGCCGCGTCTATTGGTCAAAAACGGAGCGTATAAATGGCACGTATCGCCGGAATAAACATACCGGATAACAAACACGCAAGGATCTCGCTGACGTATATCTACGGCATCGGCCTGACTTCTGCGGAGAAAATCTGTGACGCTGCTGGGGTTCAACCAGAAGCGAAAATCGGTGAGTTGGACGAAGCTAATCTAGACGCGATTCGCGCCGAGGTCGGCAAACTTAATGTCGAAGGTGACCTGCGTCGAGAGACGTCGATGAATATCAAACGTTTGATGGACTTGGGTTGCTATCGCGGCATGCGTCATAGGCGCCACTTGCCGGTGCATGGTCAGCGGACGAAAACCAATGCGCGCACCCGTAAGGGACCAAAGCGTCCCATCCGTCGTTAGGGTTAGATAGGAACTGTTATGGCTGAAAAGAAAAAAGCGAAGCGCGTAGTCGTTGATGGATTGGC